>JANONE010000001.1:0-2559 GCA_031420675.1 Ilumatobacteraceae bacterium
TCCTCGGCGAGTGTGATCGAACTCGAGCTCATGAGGCACAACCCTATGTCCGATCACGGCTCGTCAGCCGTCGCGCCCGACCGCATTTCGGCGCCAGAGGCGAAAGTCCCGAAGTCAGCGGACGATGGACTCTCTGCGACGATGAGACAAAACGCATCTGATTATCTCACGCCGCGCCTGGGGGGCCGTCGGCGCTTTGGAGGAGCACCTGACATGAGCGTCACAGCAGACATCTCGCCAAACAACTACGACGATCTACCTACCATCTCGCCGATGGGGGCGCCGCTCGACTGGAAGTGGTTGCGTGGCGCCAAGAGCGAGTGGGGTTTCAAGCCCAAGATCGGCCCTCGCGGTCTCACCATGCTCGACATCGCGACCGGCTCGTACGGCATCGTCCCCGACAACCCGCGACATCGCTCGATGGCGCCGCGCGGTGCCGACATCGACCCCGACACCCCCGACATGGGCTACATCCTGAACAAGAAGAGCGACGTCTGGGCCGAAAACGTCGTCGAGCTCTACGAAGAGGCCGTTGCCCGCCAGTGGAGCGCCACCCGCGACATCCCGTGGGCCGAGCTGCCCGAACTGCCCAGCGACATCGAGCACGCGATTTGCCAGGTGTGCACCACGCTCACCGAGGTGGAGATGATCGCCGCCGACCTGCCGGCCAAGTGGATGTGGCGCATGAACCACGACTTCCTCGAAGCCAAGATGTTCCTCTGCACACAGATCATGGACGAAGCCCGCCACGCCGAGGTGTTCCGCAAACGGGCGCTCGCCAACGGCGGTGGCCTGCTGATGTCGCGTGGACAGAGCGAAGGCCTGTTGCGCACCATCATCGAGGCCAAGAGCTACACCCAGGCAACCGCGCTCCTGCACCTGCTCGGCGAGGGGTTCATCCTCGACATCTTCCGCATGGGCGAACTGATCGCCCCCTCGCCGGTGGAGAAGCGGATGTTCCGCATGGCGATGCAGGACGAAGCGCGTCACGTCGCCTACGGCACGATGCACATCCGCTACGCGGTGGAGCAGGACCCCGATGTCGCCGAGGAGATCCACGAAGCCCTCGACCACGGCGAAGGCGTGCTCACCGCGTTCGGTACCAACCAGGACTTCGGCACCGCGCTGGCGGTGCTGCTCGGTGGCGGCGTCGAGCACGTGGAGTCGAAGGGCTTCGCGCTGCAAATGGAGATGCAGAAGAAGCAGTTCACGTCGTACCTCGCCCGTTGCGAGCGGGCAGGCATCAGCCGCCTTCACCGCACCAAGCTGCCGCTCGATCTGCTGGGCATCGACCCGAACACCGTGCTCGCGAACTGAGCGGAGACCCACAATGCGAATCGACTCAGAATCCTTCTTCGTCAGCCTGGCCGACGAACTGAACGCACACCCGGAACAGTTCAAGGTGCTCGGCGACGCCGACATGGTGGCCGCGCTCGTGATGCGCAAAGCGGACGGCGACTTCGCCGTGCGCATCGCCTTCGAGGGCCTACGCGTGGAAGCCGTCACCCAGATCTCGGCGGCCGACGCGCCGCGCGCCGACTTCTACCTCGACGGCCCATACCTCAACTGGACGACCATGTTCGACGACATCCTCGTCAATGGTTCCGCGAGTGGCCGCCTCACCATCAACAGCCTGGCGTTGCTGGGCACCGACATTCGCCTGCGCGGCGACGACCCGATGGGCGTCGACAAGTTCTCGCGGTTCAACCAGACCCTGCAGGAATACCTCGACGGCGCAGCACGCATCGCTGTGGCCGCGGGCTGAACGAAGGACGCCGTCATGGAAGCACCGAACTGTCACAAGTGTGGCCAACCGATCACCCGCGTGCTCGACCTGCCGTACGGCTGGTGGGAGTGGAACGGCGAGAAGTACGCGCCGTGCACCGCCGCCACCCGGGTGGACGTCGCCCCCTGGGTGCACGCCGATTGCATGGGTGAACTGCGCCAGTTCCACCCACAGAACCCCGTCGCCGCGGCACCCGCCTGAGCCTGCCGTCATGAGCCTGCCGTCATGAGTCTGATCGTGCTGCAGGACCTATGCATAGGCTGCGGTGCGTGCGACTTCTCCTGCCACACCGGCGCGCTCGTGAAGACCGATTCGTTCCTCGGGGTGTTCGAGATCGACCCCTACACATGTGACGACTGCGGCGTGTGCGTGGACAAGTGCCCGGAGGCGGCGATCGTGCCCGACGCGCGGCTCGCGGCGTGCAACGGCACCGGCTGCCCGCTGCACTCGCAGCGGCTGGCCGGTATCGAGTGCGCCGTATGGCACGACCGATGCCCCGACTGCGGCACCACCTTGTGGCGCGAAGCCGGCGCGACGGAACTCACCTGCCCGAAGTGCCAGACGGGACGCAAGGTGTCGTGCCCGCGGACCCGACTGCTGGAGACGATTCCCATCGGGCGCATCGTCGCGCAAGATCAGCGCGGCGCTGCCACCTCCATCGTCCAGTAGATCAGTTCGTGCGACTCAGCTCAGCCGACGGCGGGTGGTACGTGGTATCCGCCGGCCAACTCGCCGAGCCAGGAGGCGACCTGGATGGCGGTTCGGTCGTGCAG
>JANONE010000002.1:0-2313 GCA_031420675.1 Ilumatobacteraceae bacterium
CGCGTCTCCTCGGTGTCAGGTATGGCCACCTCGTTCTTGGCCGACATGTACGGGACGTTCGGGCTGGTCTCGTGGATCGGCGTCGCACCGACGATGGCCGCCGCCGACGAGGCAAATGATGCGATCAACGGCGACGCCACCTACATGAAGATGCTCGGGGAGGTGGGCCAACTTTTCGTCCCCGGGTCGGGTCACCGGGCGCTGTACACCCGGTTCGCCTGAGCCGATGTCGCAGGAGCCAATACCTGCGTCTTAGCTAGCAGCTGCGAAGGCGTTCCACATGAAGACGAACACGTAGAACGCGAGGCCGAAGGCCATCAGATTCTTCTTGCCTGGAAGGATCGAAAAACCGGCGGCGACGAAGCACGCCAGTGCGAGAAGGAAGAAGATCCCCTGCACGGTTGAACTCATTGCACTGATGGCCAACATGACAACCCCCTTGTTGTGGAACGTGACTGGCTGCGCTCTTACCTCGGTGAATTGAAGCGTGCCTCCACTGGCACTCCCCACTTTGCCCTATGCGACACTAGATGAGGTTGTGCGCGTCAACGCGGGATGATCGTCCCCATGTTCATGATGCCGTTGGGGTCGAAGGCGTGCTTGAGCGTGGCGAGCATCGGGTACGACGAGCCGTATTCGTCCTTCACCCACGGGGCCCGCGCCTTGCCGATGCCGTGGTGATGCACGATCGAACCTCCGTACCGAAGGGTCTCCTCGCAGATGATGGCGATGATCGGCAAGTAGTACTTGTCGTTCTCCTCCACCGGCTCACAGTCGATGAGGTCGTAGAAGTAGTTGAAGTACATGTTGGTGCCGTTGATGTAGCTGTGCGACGAGTGGCCACCCAGCAGCGTGAGCCCGTTGACCTCCGCCCGGATGCGGGCGAGCGCGCTCTCGTAGATGGCGTTGATCGAGCTCCAGTCGGCGGAGATCTCGGTGGTACGGTTGACGTTGCGGGTGGTGCGGATCCGCTCGTCCTCGCGGGCGATCTTGTCGGGGCCCCACACCAGGTCGTCGAACCAGGTGGCGATCAATTGGCTGTCGACGGGCCGGCACTCCGGGCGACGGCCGACGATCTCGGCGATGCCTTCGGCCGTCGCCGTGGCGATGCCGGCGTTCCCCTCGGCCATGAACAGCACCACGCAGTCGTCGGCCGCCGCGAAGTCGGAGAAGTGCAGTTGTCCGTCCTCCGGGTCGTAGAGACGAGCGACGGACGGCTTGTAGCCGGCCACCATCACCTCACGGAGCACCTCGAATCCAGTCGTCATGCTCTTCAGGGTCCAGCCGAGGAAGGTGTTGTTCTCGGGCATGTAGGGGAAGAGCTTCACCGTCACCTCGGTGATGTAACACAGGGCCCCCTCGTTGCCGATCACGATGTGGCGGATGTCGGGGCCGGCGGCGCGACGGGGCACGTTCTTGATCCGCGACACCTGGCCACCGGGAAACACCACCTCGACACCCACCACCATGTCCTCGATGCCGCCGTAGAGGGTGGAGAACTGGCCGATGCTGCGGGTGGCGACGAGGCCTCCCATCTGCGCGACAGGCTTCGACTGCGGCGAGTGCCCGGTGGTGAGCCCCAGCTCGCGCGCCTGGTCCTCCAACACCTGTAGCGGCACCCCGCACTGCACGGTGGCCTGCATGTTGTAAGCGTCGATCTTGATGACCTGATTCATCTGCGAGCCGTCGACCACGATCGAGTTCTCGACGGGGGTCTCCAGGCCACCCTCGGTGGCAGTGCCGCCGGTGCGTGCCACCACGTTCACTCCGTGCTCGTCGGCGAATGCCAGTACTCGGGCCACATGGTCGGTGCTGCCCACCATCACCACCGCGGCCGGCACGGGCATCGTGTACACGCCGAAGATGTTCTGCAGCTTGCGGAAGTTGTCGACGCTGCGCTGCTGCAGGAGGTGCTCGTCGGTGAGCACACGGTCGTTGCCCACGATCTGCTGCAGGTTCTCGACGATGGCTTCACGGGTGAGGGACATGGATGCGTTCCTTTTCGAGGCGGTTTGCTCAGTGGAAGATGGGGTAGGCACGCTCGAAGAGCGCGTCCGTGTGATCGCGGATGTCGTGGTAGACGGTCTCGCTCATGCGCTCGTAGACAGCACCGTTGACGGGATCGGGCGCGAATGACTCGCGCCCCTTCGCCATCCGGGCCACCGCTGTCTCGATGTCGGGGTGCACGCCGGTCGCGACGGCCGCGCAGATGGCAGCGCCGAGGCCGGCACCGCCGCCGTCGACGCTGCGCGAGGCCGGAATGGCGAACACGTCGGCGAAGATGCGCATCAAGAGCGGGCTGTTGGAGCCTCC
>JANONE010000003.1:0-2000 GCA_031420675.1 Ilumatobacteraceae bacterium
GCCGATCTAGATCGGCGAACGGCTCTACATCAGTCATCGAACCGTGAAGAACCACCTGGCCTCCATCTACGACAAGCTCGACGCGCGCGACCGAACACAGGCCGTGCTGATGGCCGTCAAGATGGGCATCGTCAAGCTCACCTGAAAACGCACAATGGCACGACCTCGCGGCCGTGCCATTGCAACATGAACCTGGCAATCAGGCGTCCGGTGCCGCCACCGGCGCGGCCTCTTCGATGTCGGCCTCGGGCTCGGCCTCGGCCGCTGGTGCCTCGGCTTCGGCCGCTGGTGCCGCGACTACAGGAGCCTCGGCGACCGGGGCTTCGGCGGCGCTGGGCGGAAGCCCAGCAGGGTTGCCGCCGGTCGGTGACTCGCCGGGGTTCTCCTGGTAGTACTCGGCCCAGGCAGCCTCCCGCTCGGCATCGTCGCCGCCCGCAGCCCAGTTGCCGTGCTCGTCGATCTCGAAGTGCTGGCGGTACTCCTCGGCGAGCTCGCCACCCTCGGCGGCCTGCTTGATCGAGAGGCTGATGCGGCGGCGAGCGAGGTCGAGATCGATGATCTTGACCCACAGCTCTTCGCCCGGCGTGACGACCTGCTCGGGAGCATCGACGTGGTGCGTGCTCATCTCGGAGATGTGCACCAGACCCTCGATGCCCTCGCCCACCTGCACGAAACCACCGAACGGCACCAGCTTGGTGACACGGCCGTAGACCAGTTGGCCCACTTCGTGCGAACCGGCGAACTCCTGCCACGGATCCTGCTGAGTGGCCTTCAGCGACAGGCTGATGCGCTCGCGATCGAAGTCGACATCGAGCACCTGCACGGTGACCTTGTCGCCGACGGCGACGACGGCACCCGGGTGATCGACGTGCTTCCACGACAGTTCACTGACGTGGATGAGGCCATCCATGCCACCGAGATCGACGAAGGCACCGAACGACACGACGCTGCTGACGACCCCCTCGCGCACCTCGCCGGGCTTCAGGTTGGTGAGGAAGCTGTCGCGGCTCTCCTTCTGCGTCTCTTCCAGGAAGGCGCGACGGCTGAGCACCACGTTGTTGCGGTTCTTGTCGAGCTCGATGATCTTGGCCTGCACGATTTTGCCGACATAGGGCACGAGGTCGCGCACACGACGCAGCTCGACGAGCGATGCGGGAAGGAAGCCACGCAGGCCGATGTCGACGATGAGGCCACCCTTGACGACCTCGATGACCGGGCCCTCGACGGTGCCTTCGGCTTCCTTGATCTTCTCGATGGTGCCCCATGCACGCTCGTACTGTGCGCGCTTCTTGCTGAGGACCAGACGGCCCTCCTTGTCTTCCTTCTGCAACACCAGTGCCTCGATGGCATCACCGAGACTGACGATCTCGTTGGGGTCCACATCGTTGCGGATGCTGAGCTCGCGGGCCGGAATGACGCCCTCGCTCTTGTACCCGATGTCGAGCAGCACTTCGTCCTTGTCGACCTTGACGACGATGCCGTTGACCAACTGGCCATCCTCGACATCGACCATGGTGCCGGCGATTGCTTCGGCGAAGGACATGCCGAGATCGTCGGCGACGATCTGGCGCGGGGTGTAGTTGCCCTCCTCATCGAACGTGCCCCAAGTGGGAGCAGCGGATGGGGAGGCGGTAGCGGTGTCGGACAAGGGAAGATCGCTTTCGGAGGGACAAATAGGCACACGACCGGCGGATTCCGGACCTGTGGAGGATACCAGCGCCCCCACCGTGTGGCATCAGTCCCTCCGTGCGATCACCAAGAATTCAGCGGACTCGGTATTAGGTGTTGTCAGTGCGTAGCCCCCCGGTTCCACGCTGCTGATCGAGTCGACCGTGAGGCCCGCGACGCGAAACAGCACCCGCAGCTCGCGCGGTGTGTAGCAACCGGTCCACAGGTCGACTTGGCGAGCCTCGCCGGTCTCGCTGCGCACCTCGGTGCGTTCGTGGTTCACGCCGGTGGCGGCGTCGAACGTGGCACCCGTCGCCTCGTCATTGGCGAAG
>JANONE010000004.1:0-12539 GCA_031420675.1 Ilumatobacteraceae bacterium
AACCCGCTGACGATGGCGGCTGCCCGAGCGACGTTGGAGGAAGTGCTCACGCCCGACGTGTACGGCCGTGCTGAGGCGCTGGGCAAGCGCATGCTGCAGGGCTCGATGGAGGCTCTTGCGGCCCATGGTCAGCCTTCCTACGGCAACGCGTTCGGGTTCAAGGGGTCAGTGGTGTTCCACGATCGTCCGGCCACCAGCTACCGCGAGTTCTTGGCGATCTCCACGGCCATCAGCCACCTGCACTTCCTGGTGCAGTTCAACGGCGGGATCTTCTTGCCGCCATGGGGCAAGAGCGAATCGTGGACGCTCAGCGTCGCGCACGCCGATGTCCACGGCGAGCGGTACGTGGCCAACGTGAATCGCCTCGCCGGGATGATCTCGGGGCTGGGTGATCGCTCCTCGGACCTGTTCGCAACCGGGAGCTTCAACTGAAGGTGCAGTGCAACGAGTGAAACTCGGTCAGCGGCCCTTCCACACGGGTGGTCGCTTCTCGGTGAATGACAGGTTCCCCTCGGTGGCGTCTTGCGAGTCGATGGCGATCCGGTAACTCTCGAAGTCCTTGACCGCCACCATCGCCTCGATCACGTCCATCTGTGCGGTGCGACGACCGATGTCGAGGATGGCTGCGACGCTGAGGGGTGCGCTGCGCACGATGGCCGCGGCCAGCTCGCGGGCTGCAGCCAACAGATCGGCGGCCGCCACCACCCGGTTCACCACACCGTGCTGGGCCGCCTCGGCGGCGCCCATGCGACGGCCCGTGAGCAGTAGTTCGCGGGCGATGTGCGGAGGCAACAGCCGGGGCAGGCGCACGCTGCCGGCGTCGGGCAGGATGCCGAGGCCGGCCTCGGGCAAGAAGAACTGCGCATGCTCGGCGGCAACGATCAGATCGGCCGCCAGCGCGATCTCGAACCCGCCCCCCACCGCCATCCCGTTGACCGCAGCGATCACCGGGGTGCGCCGGCCGGGCAGGTCGGGGAAGCCACCGAAGCCGCCGGCACCATAGTCGGCGTCGAAGGCTTCACCTTCGGCTGCGGCACCCAGGTCCCAGCCGGCGCTGAAGAAACGTTCGCCGGCACCGGTGATGATTGCCACCCGCACGCTGGGGTCGTGCTCGAACCCCACGAATGCTTCGCCCATTGCGACGCTGGTGGCCGCGTCGATGGCGTTGGCCTTCGGGCGGTCGATGGTCAGCACGGCGATGCCGTCAGCCACCTCGACATGGAATCCGCTCGGTGGCGTTGCGGTCACGATGGTCCCTTCACGCTCAAATTTGGCACGATCAATTTGGCCACGATCAATTCTCCACGATCAACAAGGCGTCGACGGCAGTCGCACCCTGACGGCCGACGAGGACGGGGTTCAGCTCCACTTCCACCACGTCGGTGCCGACCACAGCGTCGGTGAGCTGCACCACAAGATCGGCCAGCGCGTCGATGTCGGCGGCCGGACGACCGCGGAAGCCGTGCAGGAGGGGAGCGCTGCGCAGGCGACCGAGTGCCGCCTTCACGTCGTCGGTGGTGACCGGGGCGAGCAAGTGGGTGATGTCGCCCCACAGCTCGGTCATCACGCCGCCGAAACCGAGGGAGACCAGCCAGCCGATCGGCGGGTCGCGGCGGACCGTGACCAACACCTCGGCGACGACGTCGGTGACCGTTGACTCGACCAGGTACCCGGCGGTTGTCCGGGGCATGGCGGCGAGCGCCGCAGCCAAGGTGCCGGCGTCGCGCAGCCCCACCTTCACTGCCCCCGCCTCGCTCTTGTGGGCGAGGCCCAGGGCCTTCAAGGTGACCGGGTAGCCGACCTCGTCGGCGGCGGCGAGGACCGCCTGGGCGGCCACCACACGGCCGTTCGGAACGGCGATGCCCAGCGAGCCGAGGCGCTGTTTGGCGGCAGCCTCGTCGACCAAGCGGGTGGTGCCGGGAGCAACAGCGAACGTGTGGCGACCGGCGGGCGTGTGCTCGCCGATCGTCGCTGCCGCTTCCAGTGCAACCAGCGCCTCCGACACCCCGAGCAGGGGAGTGATGCCCCGCGCGGTGATGTACTCGCGGAACGGCGCGTTGATGCACTCCGACAACGTGGCGACGACCACGGCCCGGCGGCCGGTGGCATCGGCTGCGTCGGCCAGGGCGTCGGCCGCCACGTACCACGAGGTGGGGTCGTTGTCGTCGGCCGGCGGCGCGTCCAGCACCAGCATCGTGGCATCGTGCGGGCCGTCCATCACCGCCGTGAACGTGCGGGCCATCGCCTCGCGGTCGCCCCACATGAACGTGTGGTAGTCGAACGGGTTGCTCACCGACACCATCTCGGTGAGTGTGCCCTCGATGCGGGCCCGGTGCTCGGCTGCAAATGGGGGAAAGGTGAGCGACGTGTCGTCGCTACGGTCCGCCATCAGCGAAGCCTCGCCGCCCGAGCAGCTCATCGACACCATGCGACGGCCGCCGAGCGCGCCACCCATGTCCAGCAGCTTCAAAGCCTCGAGCAGCTCGGCGGGCGTACGCACCGTCGCCACGCCGTAGCGGGCGAACAGCGCATCGTAGGCGGCGGCGCGACCGGCCATCGAGCCGGTGTGGGACGCGGCGATCAGTGCACCGGCCTCGCTGCGGCCAGTCTGCAGCGCCACGATCGGCACGCCCTTGGCGGCTGCTCGTTCGGCCACTTCGGCGAACTGCTGCGCATCGCGCACAGCCTCCAGGAAGAGGCCGATGGCCGTTACCCGATCGTCGTCCAGCAGGGCGGCCATGGCGTCGTCGCTGCCTAAGCTGGCCTGGTTGCCGACGGTGATCATGCTGCCCAGGCGCAGGCCTCGTTGTTGGAACGTGAGGTTCACCGCCACGTTGCCGCTCTGCGACACAATGGCGACACCGCGCTCGTGGCGCACGCAGCCATGCTCGTCGGGCCACAGGGCGACGCGGTCGAAGGTGTTGACGAAGCCGTAGCAGTTGGGCCCGAAGAAGGGAACATTGCCGGCAGCCGCGACAAGCTCGGCCTGCAGGTCGACATCGCCGGTCTCGGCAAAGCCCGAGCCATAGCAGACCGCTCCGCCGGCACCGATGCGACTGA
Organism: Ilumatobacteraceae bacterium; assembly: GCA_031420675.1. Taxonomy (GTDB): domain Bacteria; phylum Actinomycetota; class Acidimicrobiia; order Acidimicrobiales; family Ilumatobacteraceae; genus UBA668. The sequence goes on from JANONE010000004.1 coordinate 3,061, forward strand.
TCGTGCGCATCGCTTCGACGGTCGCGAGGCGATTCACGCCGAGGAAGACGGCATCGGGTATGCCTGGCAGATCGTCGAGCGATGGCAGGCACGGCACACCGGCGAGGTCGGGGCGATTCGGGTGCACCGGCCAGAGCGGCCCGTCGAAACCCAGTTTCAAGCACTGGCGCACCACTCGCTCCGCCGGCGCACCACCGACGACAGCGATGGAACGCGGTGCGAGCAGGCGACTGAGATCGGGCATGCCGGCCAGATTATCTGAATCGTCGATCAGCCAACCCGATGCTGGTGACCCGCGATTCGAGCCCGCGAGTCAGGCGCCGAAGGGGCGCAGCATCGCGCGCGAGATGATGTGGCGCTGGATCTCGCTGGTGCCGTCCCAGATGCGGTCGACGCGGGTGTCGCGCCACATGCGCTCGAGCGGCAGCTCGTCCATCAGGCCCATGCCGCCGAGGATCTGGATGGCCTCATCGGTGACCATCTGGCACATCTCGCTGGAGAACACCTTGGCCATCGCCATGTCTTCGTCGGTGGCCGTGCCCTGCACGTCTCTCCACGCGGCGCGCAGTGTCAGTAGCTCGGCCGCTTCCAGCTGCGTGCGCATGTCGGCGAGCTTGAACGACACACCTTGGAACTTGCCGATCTGCTGGCCGAACTGCACGCGAGTGGCGGCCCATTCAGTGGCGATGCCCAGCGCCCGACGAGCACGGCCGACACAGACTGCGGCGACCTGCAGGCGAGTGGAGCCGAGCCACTCGTTGGCCGCATCGAAACCGTGGTGCTCGTCGCCGAGGACGTTGCGCACCGGGACGCGGCAGTTGTCGAAGTTGATGATCAGGTTGTGGTAGCCGCGGTTGGAGACGCACTTGTAGCCGTCGATCAGCTGGCAGCCCGGAGTATCGAAGTCGACGAGGAAGCCGGTGATGCGCTTCTTCGGGCCGCGGCTGGTCTGCTCCTCACCGGTCGCCGCGAACAGGATGACGTAGTCAGCGAGGTCGGCGTGGCTGATGAAGTGCTTCACGCCGTTGACCACGTACTCGTCGCCGTCGAGTACTGCGCTGCACTTCATGCCGCGCACGTCGCTGCCCGCGTCGGGCTCGCTCATCGCCATGCAGTCCACTCGTTCGCCGCGGATCGTGGGCAGCAGGTACTCCTCGATCTGGTCGCCCCTGCAGGCGCGCAGGATGTTCGATGGGCGGGCGACGATGTACTGCAGCGCGTACGAGGTGGCGCCGAACTCGCGGTCCACCAGCGTGGTGCCGAAGCTGTCCAACCCGCCACCGCCCAGCTCGGCTGGCATGTTGGCCGCGTACAGTCCTGCGCCGATCGCGCGTTGCTTGATCTGCTGCACCAGATCCGGAGGTACGTCGCCGAGCTGCTCCACCATCGCTTCGTGAGGCATCAACTCCTTCTCGGTGAAGGACCGCACGGTGTCGACGATCATCTCGTGTTCGGGGGACAGGTCGAACTGCATGAAGGCTCCGGTCGTTCGGTGGGGCAGAAGTGCGGTCAGGTTCGGGGCCGTGGGAGGCGCATGACGCCGCCCACCTGTGGCGGGATGGGAAGTGAGGCGTGTGCCTGGGCGATTGCGGAGAGGGCGCCGGCGACGTGGGGCAGGATGGCCACCGAACGGCCGCGGTTCATGTCGACGTGCACCAGCATCTGCTCGGCGGTGCACAGCAGTGCACCGGTCAGGCCGTGGTGCATCGAATGGAAGAGATGCAACCGTTTGGCGTCGACCCCGAGCACCTGCGTGGTGAACGAGATCGGCTCGTGCACGGCGACCTCGAGCAGGTAGTGGATGTGCGTCTCGACGGTGTAGAAGCTGTGGCCGGCCGCCCGGTACGCCTCGTCGTCACCGATGTAACGGAACAACGCATCGCTGGCCCAGCCGGCCGCCGTCAAGTACGCGGCCTCGGTCATGTGGCCGTTGTAGTCCACCCAATCGGGCTCGACGGGGGTGCGGTACAGCTCCAGTGGGGCCTTCACGACGTCACCCGGCTTCCAAGGCGCCCCGGCCGCGGCGGCGAACCGGGCGGCTTCGTGGCGGGCGATGGCGTCGCCGGCACCCCTGCCCGTCGGGCGCAACGAGCGCATCACGGCGATGAGGGCGTCGGGGTCGCCGTCGGTGAGCTGCACGAGGCCTTCGCCCAGCTGCCACCGCTCGGCGGCCGAGGCTTTCGACCCGACGGGGGCCATGCCGATCGAGCGGTAGAACTCGGCCAGCGCGGCACCGTTCGGGCCGCTGACCTCGACGAGCGGCACGAGATGGATGGGGGAGCAGCCGCGAGCCACTTCCTCAGTGGCGACCAGGCCGTTCACACCCGGCGGCACGTCGCCCGCGACCACCTGTACCAGGGCAGCATCGGCGATGTCGGCCGGGCTGTCGGCCACCTGCAATCGCGACACGTCCGACCCAGGGAAGAGGCCGAGATGCTGCGCAGCGGGCCACAATTCGCAGATGGTGTCGCGAAGTGTGGAATCATCCACGCGCACATCCAGGCCGGAGGCAAGGAAGCGGGTGGCCCACTCGGCGGCACGGGTTCCCCCTCCGGTCACGGCGACGAACATCATTGACTAAATATACATTCAGGATTGGATCTGCTGCGATGCCGCGACCCCGACTCGACCATGTTCGCAAGGCGCAGATCCTCTCGGCCGCGGCCGCCGTGTTGTCCGAACGCGGCTACGCCAACTGCCGAGTGGTCGACATCGCGACCGCTGCGGGCACCAGTCCGGCTGCGATCCTCTACTGGTTCGAGGGCAAGGACGGCCTGCTCGCCGAGGCGCTGCGCCTGCGCGAGCAGGAGTTCCACGCGCGCTACACGGTGAAGGCCGACGCCAAGGACACCGCGTCCGAACGGTTGCGCGTGCTGGTGGAAGCGATGCTGCACCACTACGACTGGAAGCTGTGGATGGAGCTCTGCGTGTTGGCGCTTCGCGACAAGGCCGCCGCAGCCGAGCGCGACCGTCTCGACCGTCGCTGGCGAGCGGCCTTGCGCGGGGTGATCCGCATAGGGCAGCGCTCCGGTGAGTTCATCGCCTCCGACGCCGACGAGACGATGTTCGTGCTTGCGGGTTTGCTGGACGGCCTGTCGCCGCTGTTGGCGTTGAAGGCGAAGGGAGTCACCCGCGAGAAGGTAGAGCGCGTGTGGCTCGGCGAGGCCTCGCGGCTGCTGGGGCCCGGCTTCGACGCCAGGCCGCTGAAGCGCACCCGCTGAACCCGGCTTCGTGAAGCGTCGCACTAGCGACCTTGGCCGATGTGGCGACCTGCCTGCGATGGCAACGGCAGCGCGTGGTGGTGGGCCGCGATCGATGCCAATTCGGCGAGGATCGCTGCGCTCGCGGGCGACGCCTTGTCGGCGGCGGTGTCGACGTGCAGCAGCATGTGTTCCGCAGTTGCCACCAGTGCGTCGTCATCGGCACGGTGCATGGCAGTGAAGATGCGCAGCCGCTTCTCGTCGTGCGCCACCAACTGCACGGTGACGTACAGGTGGTCGCCACCCTTGGCCTGGCCGATGAAGTTGAGGTGGCTCTCGACCGTGAAGTAGCTGTGGCCGCCCGCCAGGTGAGCGGCATCCATTCCGATGAGGCGCAGGAACCGGTCGCCGGTCTCGCTGGACAACTGCATGTAGCGGCTGTCGTTCATGTGGCCGTTGTAGTCCACCCAGTCCGCCGGCACCCGCACCTCGTGCAGGCGCAACGGACCAGCTGCCGGGTCGGGGTGGTCGGCAGCGTCGCCGAGGCGATCGATCAGCTGGCGCTCGTAGCGGTCGAGCACCTCGCCGGCGCCGTACCCCACTCCGCGCAAGCCCTGCATGACGGCGATCAGGCAGTCGTCGCGTAACACCTCGAGCTCGCGGATGGTTGTAGCGCCGGCCTGGTCGTCGCTCTGCGACACGATGGTTTCGAGCAGCTCGTCGGTCAGTTCGGGAACGTCCATCAACTTCGTCCACGGCCACTTCAGGGTGGGGCCGAACTGCGCCATGAAGTGGCGCATGCCGGCTTCGCCACCGGCGATGCGGTAAACGAGGAAGGTGCCCATGAAGCTCCAGCGCAGGCCGGCGCCGAAGCGGATCGCGTCGTCGATCTCCGATGCCGTGGCCACGCCGTCGTTCACCAGCCACAGGGCCTCGCGCCAGAGGGCTTCCATCAGGCGGTCGGCGACGAACCCATCGATCTCCTTGCGCAGGTGCAGGGGCTGCATGCCGATCGCCGAGTACACGTCGGCGGCCCGATCCTTGGCGGTCTGCGACGTCTGCTCGCCGCCCACCACTTCCACCAGCGGCAGGAGGTACACGGGGTTGAACGGGTGCCCGACAACGAGGCGTTCGGGGTGGGTCATGCCAAGTTGCATCTCGGTGGGCAAGAGCCCGGAAGTGCTCGACCCGAACACGACCTCCGGCCCCGCCGCAGTACTGGCGCGCCGAAGCAGCATCTGCTTCAGTTCCAGCCGCTCGGGTGCGCTCTCCTGCAGGTAGTCCACTCCGCTCGCGGCTTCCTCGGGCGTGGCCACGAACGTGAGCGTGCCCTCGGGCGGCAACGCCGGCATGACCAGCCTGTTCATTGCGCGGCGGGCGTTGGCCAACACCTCGCCGACCTTGCGCGGCGCCTCGGGGTCGGGATCGTACATCTGCACGTCGACACCGTTGAGCAGGAAACGGGCGGCCCAGCCGCCGCCGATGACACCACCGCCCAGCAGGCCGACACGCGAAAGACCGGGAATCGGGCTCATCTCAGCGCTTCACCAGCTGCAACTTGTCGCGCACGGCCTGCGCGCTCATCACGCGCACGTTCATGTTGTCCAGGATGTTCTTCGCCTTCTCCACCAGACGGGCGTTGGTGGCCAAATCGCCGGCGCCGGCGTAAAGGTTGTCTTCCAGACCCACGCGCACGTTGCCGCCGGCGAGCACCGCCATTGCCACGAACGGCAACTGCATGCGGGAGATGGAGAAGCCACTGAACACGCAGTCGTTGGGCAGGTTGTTGACCATGGCCATGAACGTGGTCGGGTCGTCGGGTGCGCCGTAGGCGATGCCCATGCAGAGCTGGATGACCACCGGATCGTCGAGCAGACCGTCACGCACCATCTCCTTCACCTGCACCAGGTGGCCGGTGTCGAACACCTCCAGCTCGGGGCGCACGCCGAGGGCCTGTACCTGCTTGGCCATACTGCGCAGCACACCGGGGGTGTTGACCATGATGTAGTCGCCGCCCGACGCGAAGTTCATAGTGCCGCAGTCGAGCGTGCAGATCTCGGGAAGGATCGCGCGTACGTGATCGAGGCGCTCGGTCGCGCCGACCAGGTCGGTGCCATCGGGGTTCGGGGGCAGCACGCTCTCGTCGCCGCCCAGGACGAGGTCGCCACCCATGCCGGCCGTGAGGTTCACGACCACGTCGACATCGGCGGCGCGCACGCGCTCGACCACTTCGGCGTAGAGCCCGGTGTCGCGGCTGCCCTTGCCGGTGAGCGGATCGCGCACGTGGATGTGCACCACGGCCGCGCCGGCCTTGGCAGCGTCGATCGCAGACTCCGCGATCTGCTGTGGTGTGATTGGTACGTGCGGGCTCCTGCCGGTGGTGTCGCCCGCTCCGGTGATGGCGCACGTGATGAACACGTCCCAGTTCATGGTTCCCCTCTTCGCAATGCTCGAGATCGCGCCAGGTCGTTTCCTGAACGGCCGATCAATCGTACCGATGAGTGGGAGCGTACAACGTCGAGAGCCCGTTGGCAGAACCTGCAGCGGGACTAGTGGGTACGATCCCGGCAAGGGTCTTGTGAGGGGAGCAATGATGGCGAACGAGTCGCTGCAGGGTGTGCGGGCGCTGGTCACGGGCGGGGGAGCAGGCATCGGCAAGGCGATCACCGCCTGCCTTCGTCGGGAGGGTGCCCAGGTGCTGGTCGTCGATCTCGACCCAACCACCGACCCTGATGTTGTTGCCGATGTGTCCGCCACCGATGGGGTCGAGCGGGCCTTCGCGATGGTCGCGGAGCGGCTCGGGGGCCTCGACCTGTTGGTCAACAACGTAGGTGTGGCCGGCCCGACGGCGGCAGTGGAAGAGATGGACCCCGACGACTTCGACCGTTGTGTGCAGGTGAACCTCGGCAGCGCGTTCCGGTGCACTCGATCAGCGGTTCCGCTGCTGCGGGAGCGAAAAGGGTCCATCGTCAACATCTCGTCGACGGCTGGGCTCTTCGGCTACCCGTTGCGATCGCCCTACGCGGCGGCGAAGTGGGCGGTCATCGGGCTGACCAAGACATGGGCGATGGAGCTCGGCGCCGACGGCATCAGGGTGAATGCCATCTGCCCCGGTTCGGTCGGTGGGCTGCGGATGGATGGCGTGATCGAGCGTGAGGCCGCCGCTCGCGGCGTGGAACCTGCCGAGATCCGCCGCGCCTACGAACAGCAGGTCTCGATGCAGTCGTTCATCGACGCTCGCGACATCGGCGAGACCATTGCGTTCCTCGCCTCGCCGGCCGCCCGATTCATCAGTGGCCAGGTCATTTCCGTGGATGGTCACACCGAAACGCTCAGCACCGGCTGATCCGGCGTTCAGAGAACCGGTGCACGCGGTTCACCACGAATGGCTTATAGTCGCCACCACGACGCCGGACCACAGGGGCCGAGCGCTCGATCACATAGGGGGAATGCATGGAACATCCGGATTTCAAGGCTCCGGTATCACGTCGCTTGCTCCTCGCTGGTACTGGCGCCACGGTGGCGCTGGCAGCCTGCGGGAGCGACGACAAGAAGGACACCGCCGGCACGGCGCCACCCACCACGGGTGGCTCCACCGGCGACACGACGCCACCCGACACCGGTGGCACCACCGAGACCACCACGGCGAGCCCCGATGGCGTCAAGTCCGGTGGCACGCTCAAGATCGGCATCGTCGGCAGCACCAACGACATCCTCGACGGCCAGTACATCGTCACCAAGGCCGATCAGTTGCGCATGCTGCTCAGCTTCGAGCCGCTGGTGCACTACGACGCCGAGTGGAACGTCGCGTTCGAGCACGGTCTCGCCGCCAGCGTGGAAGCAGTCGAGGCCGACCACTACATCGTCACGCTGAAGGACGGCCCCACTTGGAGCGACGGCAAGCCGGTCACCGCCGACGACGTGCTGTACTCGTTCGAGCGTCGCCTCGACCCCGACAGCGAAGCCCCGCTCAAGGCCATGATCGCCCTGCTCGACATCAGCGGCGTCACCGTCGTCGACGACAAGACCATCGACTTCAAGCTGAAGCAGAAGGCCGTGACGTTCCTCAACGTGCTCGCCGAGTACACGATGACCGTCGTCCCTCGCGGTTACACCCGCTTCGCCGGCGATGCCACCACCCAGGTCGGTTCCGGCCCGTTCATCCTCGACAGCTTCACGCCTGGCTCGGAGAGCGTGCACAAGCGCAACCCCGCGTATTGGGCCGACCCGGCGCTGCCGTACCTCGATGAGGTGCAGGTCATCGACTTCGCCGACCAGACGGCGTTGCTCAATGCCCTCAAGTCGGGCGCAGTGGACGCCATCGTCGACGTGCCGTTCGGCGAGGTAGAAGGCCTCGCGCAGGTAGACGGTCTCAGCATCCTCGAGTCCAAGGCTGGGAGCTGGCTGACCATCACGATGGCGATCGACCAGGCCCCGATGGACGATCCGAAGGTGCGCCAGGCAATCCGGCTGATCTGCGACCGCCCCGAGATGGTCAACCGCGTGCTCGCCGGCCATGGCAGCGTGGCCAACGACCTCTACGGTCGTTTCGACCCTTGCTTCGCCAAGGACATACCGCAGCGCGTGCAGGACATCGAGAAGGCCAAAGCCCTCCTTGCCGAGGCCGGCCAGTCCGACCTCACCATCGACCTGTTCGCACCGGACGACACCGCGGGCCTGCCCGAACTGGCGGCCGTCTTCGCCGAGCAGGCCAAAGCTGCCGGCATCACAGTGAACGCACAGGTGCTCGATGGCGCTAGTTACTGGGGCGACGAATACGGCAAGCGCACCTTCGCCACCGACTTCTGGGGTACCCGTCCGTACCTCGTGCAGGTCGCTGCCGGCAGCCTGAAGGATTCCACCTACCCCGACACCCACTGGCCGCCGGAAGGCAGCACGTTCGCCGACGACTACCTCGAGGCGTTGCAGACCATCGACGACGATGCTCGCTGCGCGATCATTCAGAAGATGCAGCTGGAGGAGTGGGAAAACGGGGGTTGGTGCATCCCGTTCTTCAACAACCTGATCGACGCTCATGCGTCCGACGTGATGGGCTTCGTCGCACAGCCGAACGTGTTGAACCTCGACCACTTCGGTCGCGGTATGAAAAAAGTCTGGCTCGACCGCTAAATCGAATCAGTTTTCGTTGACACTGCCGGGTGGCCGTTCGTGGGCCACCCGGCAGTGCTCTCACTAGGGGCGAAATGGGCATTTTCAAGTTCATCGTGAGGCGTGTGCTGTTCGGGCTGCTCACGATGCTCGTCGTGGCCACAGTGGTGTTTGTGCTCAGCCAGCTGATGCGCGACCCGGCGAAAGCGATTCTCGGCAGGGACGGCACAGGCCCGCAACTGCTCGCCAAGCGGAAGGAACTGAATCTCGATCGTTCGAAGGCGGCGCAGTACACGTCCTGGCTCGGCAACCTCGTGTTCCACCAGAAGGCGCCACCGTCGTTCACCAACGGCCTGGGAATGATGGAATTCCTGAAGGACCGCATGAAGAACTCCTTGTTCCTGATGTTCGCCTGCTCGGTGATCTCCATCCCGTTCTCGATCGTGATCGGTGCCGTTGCCGCCCGCCGCCGCGACCGGGCCTTCGACTCGGCAACCTCCGGCCTGAACCTGTTCCTCGCGGGCACGCCCGAGTACGTGATCGGTATCGCACTGCTTTTCCTCCTCTCCACCAACTTGTTCCACGTCTTCCCCGGCACCGTCCGGATCCGGCCAGGGCAGGACCCGTGGGTGAATCCGCAGGCCCTCGTGCTGCCGGTGCTCACGCTGGTGCTCGCAGTCGTTCCCTACGTCTCGCGCACGATGCGGGCGTCGACGGTGGAGGTGCTGGAGAGCGACTACGTGGAGATGGCCCGGTTGAAGGGGCTGTCCGAGCGCACCGTGCTGTGGCGGCACGCGATGCCCAACGCGATCGGGCCCACGCTGCAGGTGATCGCGATCAACGTCGCCTACCTCGTGGCAGGCGTGATCACGGTGGAAGCGCTGTTCAACTTCCCGGGTGTCGGCCTCGCGATGCGCGACGCCGTGCAGGGCCATGACGCAGCGACTGCGCAGTTCATCGCCATCTTCATCGCCGGCATCTACGTGGTCGTCAACCTCCTCGCCGATGTCGGCACCATCCTCGTCACTCCGCGGCTCAGGACCACCATCTCATGAGCCACGACACCACCGCCGACACAGGCACGGCCGCCCCCGCTCCGACCAAGATGGGCAAGCCGGTCGGATACTTCCGCTCTGCCCTTCGATTGGGGCGTACCCGCGTGGGCTTGCT
>JANONE010000005.1:0-1706 GCA_031420675.1 Ilumatobacteraceae bacterium
GGGAGAGGGCTAGGGTGAGGGGCGACTACCCTCCCAAGGCGATCAGGGTGCTTCCCCTACCCTCACCCTAGCCTTCTCCCGCCCCAGGGCGGGAGAAGGGATCGTTGATCGGGATGTGAATCACCTCCGCATCTCAATTAAATGTTGTTTAAATACAAATACTTATATCCAATCGATCTCTGGAGCCCACCATGCCTCAAGACACTTTCAAAACCCTGCGCGACTTCACGCCCTCGCCCGGCAAGACCGGCAAGTACCACAGTCTCGCCGCCCTCGAAGCCGCGGGCCTGGGCAAGATCTCCCGCCTGCCGCGCTCCATCCGCGTGGTGCTTGAAGCGCTGGTGCGTCACTGCGACGGCAAACGCGTCACCGAGGATCACGTCAGGGCCCTCGCTACCTGGCAGGCCAACGGCAAGCGCACTGCCGAGATTCCGTTCATCGTGGTGCGCATCGTGCTGCAGGACCTGATCGGCTTCGGCACGCTGAATGATCTGTCCGCAATGCGCGCCGCGGCGGAACGCCTGGGCATGGCGCCGGGCAACATCGAGCCGCTGGTGCCGGTCGATGTGGTCGTTGACCACTCGGTGGAAATCGACGTCCACAACAGGCCGGACGCGGTGCAGCGCAACCAGGAAATCGAGTTCAAGCGCAATGCCGAGCGCTACGCCTTTGTGAAATGGGCGCAGGGCGCGTTCAAGACCGTGCGCGTGGTGCCGCCCGGCAACGGCATCATTCACCAGATCAACCTCGAATATCTGTCGCGCGGCGTCTGGGAAAAAGACGGCGTCTATTACCCCGACTCCACCGTCGGCACCGATTCGCACACCACCATGGTCAACGGCATCGGCATCCTGGCGTGGGGCGTGGGCGGCATCGAAGCCGAAGCCGGCATGCTCGGCCAGCCCTACTACTTCCTGACCCCGGACGTCGTCGGCGTGCATATGACCGGCACGCTGCGCGAAGGCGTTACCGCCACCGATCTCGTGCTGACCGTCACCGAGCTGCTGCGCAAGACCAAGGTCGTCAACAAGTTCGTCGAATACTTCGGTGAAGGCGCTTCGTCATTGTCAGCGACGGACCGTGCCACCGTTGCCAACATGTCGCCGGACTACGGCGCGACCTGTGGCTTCTTCGCCATTGACGAGAAAGCCCTCGAGTATTACCGCATGACCGGCCGTGAACAGCATTGCGACGCCATCGAGTCCTACCTCAAGGCACAAGGCATGTTCGGCATTCCGAAAAAAGGTGAAATTGATTATTCGCAAGTCGTCGAACTCGACCTGTCTACCGTGCGCCCCAGTGTCTCCGGCCCGAAGCAGCCGGAAGACCGCATTAATCTCGAAGACATCAAGAGCCGCTTCACCGAACTATTCTCGAAGCCCGTGGCGGAAAGCGGCTACAACAAACCTGCCGCCGACCTGGCCAAGCGTTTCCCGGTCGCGAATGCTGCGATTGGTGACGTCGGCCACGGCGACATCAGCATTGCCGCCATCACCTCCTGCACCAACACCTCCAACCCCTGGGTACTGCTGGCCGCCGGTCTGCTGGCGAAAAAAGCGGTTGAAAAAGGCATGAAGCCGCATCCGCGCGTGAAAACCTCGCTGGCGCCAGGATCCAAGGTCGTGACCGCCTACCTGAAGGACTCTGGTCTGCTGCCATACCTGGAGCAACTCGGCTTCTACGTTGTCGCGTATGGCTGCACCACC
>JANONE010000006.1:0-1596 GCA_031420675.1 Ilumatobacteraceae bacterium
GATCCATCGTCGGATCGGTGAGCACTCGACCGAGCTGGATCATGTTCACGGTCCGGGTGCCGGGCGGGACGAGGTCCGGTCGGGAGAGCGCAGGGAGGTTGGTCTTGCCGATCGACACTGCCGCGCTGATCCCACCCGCCGGCCAGGACCACTGACCCGTGATGGCGGGGAGGCACTGGATGGCGCGCAGCGCTGAGCCAGACCCATGTGCACGTTGCATGCCGACGCCGAGCCGGATGGCAGCTGGCCGCCGCGTGGCGTAGAGGTGGGCGAACTCGACGATGTCCTCTGCGGCGACACCGGTCTCGGCCTCAGCACGTTGCGGCGTCCATGCGGCGACAGCGTCGCGGTATGCGTCGGCGTCGGTCGTTTGCCGCTCGATGTAGCTGCTGTCCTCCAGGCGGTCGCGCACGATCACATGGCCGATCGCGAGGGCGAGCGCGCCGTCGGTGCCTGCGTGCGGTCGCAGGTGCAGATCGGCGTAGGCCGCGGTTCGGCTGCGGTACGGATCGACCACGACCAGCTTGGCGCCACGCTTGCGTGCCTTGCGGATCAGTTCCCACGTGTGGATCGACGTCGACACGGGGTCCATGCCCCACACGACGATCAGTTCTGCGTCTGGCAGCAGTTCCGGGTCGGACCACTGTGCCCCGGTAATTGCTGACAGGGCGAACCACTGTGGTCCGCAGATCGACCGTTCGAGACGGGTCGCCCCGATCTTGTTGAAGACGGCCTCCATCGTGCCGAAGCCGTCGAGCAGCCCCATCGAGCCGAGGTACGAGTAGCCCAGGATGGATTCCGGTCCGGATTGCTCGATGATCGACCGCCATCGGCCGGCGATCACCTCGAGGGCTTCGTCCCACCCGATCGCTTCGAACTCCCCGCTCCCCTTCGGGCCGGTTCTGCGCAATGGGGACAGCAGGCGGTCCGGGCTGTACACGCGCTCCAGGTACCGGTCGACCTTGACGCACAGGTGACGCCCCGTGACCGGGTGCGATGCGTCAGCCCTGATGTCGAACGCCTTTCCATCCGCATCTACGGACACCAACGCGCTGCACGCATCGGGACAGTCGTGCGTGCACGTCACCCGCACCACATGCTCATTCATTCGCGCTCCCTGAGTGTCGTCCACAGCGCCAACGCGCAGGCTGCGGGTCCTGGTGGAGGCCTCCGACGCGGCACAAACTACATGCTGGGATGGTCACCGTCTCCCAGCGCCTTCTGGGGCGGGCGACGGGATGGAAACTTGCCGACCTTGGTCGTTTTCAAATCGGTGCGTGTTGCGGCCGTCCAAGCGACGGCGTTCCCCGTGCGGCAGTGACTGCTTGCCAAAGCAGCCTTGACTCGCCCGTTTAGGTGGCGCCGATGACGACCGAGTCATCCTCAGGTAACGGCCCCACTGTCCTCTGGGTTGTCCCGACACCCCTCGGTCTTGCGGAGTGTTGGGCACTTGACACCTACTCGCGTCCGCCAGACGGACTGACGCGAGTGGTGTTGGCCGACCTCTTCACCAAGGCGAAGTATCAGAGCCTTGGGCCTCCGCTCATGGTGCTTAGGAGAATGTGCGCCGAAGGGATCGTCTCGGTCGCTCGATTC
>JANONE010000007.1:0-1851 GCA_031420675.1 Ilumatobacteraceae bacterium
CGGCGTCGACGTGCATCCGGTGGGCGGCGCGGTTTCGCTCGATCAGGGACGGCGCGTCGGCCCGTGTGAGCTTGCGGAACGCGTCGTCGAGCGCCTCGGGCGGCAGGCTCGGATTGAGCCGCACGAGCGCCTGGCGCAGACGCCGCTCCAGGACGACGTCGCGATACCCCGGGTCCACGCGCTCGGCCTGCGACGTACCGAAGGCAATCTCCGGGCCGTGGAGCACGCCGTAGCCCAGGCCTTCAAGCCAGTCGAGCGCGGCGTCCTCGACGACAGACTCCGCAAAACGGTCCGTCATGCGCCGTCATCCCCGAGCAGGTTGAGGATCACCCGGGTCATGAGCAGCTTGTGGCGCGCGTCGCTCTCGGCGACGAGCAGGGCCAGCGCGACCAGGGCGTTGTCGGCGAAGCGCGGCTTGGAGTCGGAACGCAGGAGCGCGCCGTTTAGCCGCAGGTACTCGAGGAAGAGCAGGCTGCCGATCCGCTTGTTCCCGTCCAGGCTGTAGTGGTCCACCTCGCGGGTGACGGTTCGCCCGCCCTCCGTTTGAACTTGTGCAAGTTTTGCACTGGTTCCCTCGGCGGCCAGCTCACCCTTGGCAAAGACATTGCGAAGGTGCTTCGTGATGACCGAGCGCTCTCGGCCGAACAACTCGGCCATTTGCGCCTGGGACAGCCAGACCGTCTCCTGCTCGAGCCGCACGTCGAGCCGGATCTGCCCGTCGGGAGCCTCGTAGAGGGCGATCTCGCCGCTGGGCACCGGCCCGATGTTGCTCACGTCACGACCCTCCTCACGGTTGCAGCCAGTGCTCGACCGAACGGGACAGGAACTCCTCGACGGGAATGCCGTCCCCGCCCACCAGCAGGGAACGCTGCGGCCGGAAGGCGTCAGGCTCGCCGGAATGTAGGAGTTGCCGGTTTGCTCGCCATCGTGAGTAGTTTTACTCAGCACGGTGAGCAATGACAAGCACAAGCTCTGGGAGCGCGGGGTGCGGCGAGCACATGCCACCATTCGCGTGGGCATTCGCGGCGTCGACGCGACGCTTCGCCTCGACGACGATCGGCCGCGCCCGGTCCTCGATGCGGAGTTCCGCGTCAGGGCTCCACGCCGCATCGAAGCCAGGCTGAGCGTGGAACGACCGTCAACATGGAACGACACATGGAACGACCGTCCCCTCGACACCGACCAGCTTGGCCAATACGCTTGTCAGGCGCACGCTGCCGCCGCCTTCTCCGCTCCAGGCATCGACAACCGGCGGCAGCGTAGAGAGGGAGCGGCGTCCGTTGTCGTTCAGTCCAGCAGCGAACCCACGGAAACGTCAGGAGAGTCCGAAATGGGATCGGCACGGCGCCGACGAGGCTGTGGCCCGCTGGACCGACGTGCCGCCGGCAGCCCAGGTCGGCCGAGTGCACATGCCCCGAGTTCTGCGAGCGTGATCACGAGCGCGACTGAACGGCGCGACCACGTTCGAAAACCTCGACGCCCGTGTCGTGGCCGTGACGTCGCGCTGGCGACGAAACATGGCAAGGAGCGCGCCATCGGTCGACCGCTGCAGGCGGCGCTCGGCCTCGAGGTGGTGGTGCCGCCGAATCTGGATACCGATGCGCTGGGGACCTTCTCGGGCGAGGTCGAGCGGGTCGGCACTCCCAAGGAGGTGGCGCTCCGAAAAGCGCGGCTGGGCATGGCCGCGGCGGAGCTGCCCTATGGCTTGGCCAGCGAAGGGAGCTTTGGCCCACACCCCTTCATCCCGTTTCTGCCGATCGGGCAGGAGCTGCTGGTCTTCGTCGATGACGTGCTTGGCATCGAGCTGGGTGAGTTCCTGATTGTCGAGGACACCAATTTCAACCACCAGAT
>JANONE010000008.1:0-12610 GCA_031420675.1 Ilumatobacteraceae bacterium
CTGCGGCCTGGGGCGGCTACCCCGGCGGCCTCACCATCACCACCGGCACGCCACTCTTCCCCCGCCGCTGAACGGCTCTAACCCAGCACTCGTTCTGGTCTGCGTTTCGTCTCGGCCTCCGAGACGAAACGCGACCAGATCCGAGCTTGCGGGTCGCACTCAAGGAGCCGATGCGAGCACCCGTAGTGTGTTCGCCGTGACGCACGACGGGTACATCGACACGCACTGCCATCTGTCCGACACGCGCGGCGCAGCATTGGCCGACGTGATCGCCGGTGCACGGGCAGCCGGGGTCGACACGATGATCAACGTCGGGTGCGACGCCGCGACCACCGCGAGCGCCATCGCGGTGGCCGGCGAGTACGCCGGCATCTTCGCAACCGCCGGATTGCACCCGCACGAGGCGAAGTTCGGCGTCGAGACGATCGTCGGGTTCCTCGACGACCCACATGTGATCGCTATCGGCGAATGTGGGCTCGACTACTACTACGACCACTCACCGCGAGACCTACAACGGGTCGCGTTTGCCGCCCAGATACAACTCGCCCGCGAGCGACGCCTTCCATTGATCGTCCACACTCGCGACGCTTGGGCCGACACGTTCGACATGTTCGCCGCCGAGGGCGTGCCCGAGCACACCATTTTCCACTGCTTCACCGGCGGCCCCGAGGAAGCCCGGCGATGCCTCGATCTCGGCGCCTACCTCAGCTTCAGCGGCATCGTCACGTTCAAGACCGCCACCGAGTTGCATGCGGCGGCGCGTCTGTGCCCGCAAGATCGCCTGCTGGCCGAGACCGACAGCCCCTACCTCGCCCCGGTGCCACATCGCGGCCGCACGAACCAACCGGCGTACGTCACGCATGTTGTGCAGGCGCTCGCAAACCTCCGCGATGCACCCACGGAGAGCGTTCGCCGTGCTATCTCCGTGAACGCTTGCCTTGCGTTCCCGGCGTTGGGTCCGTAGCCTTTTCCCTGCGGGCGGCCGGCACCAGTCGTCGGGCGTTCGCACCCGCACTCATGACCGTTCACGACCGTCGTCGCCTAGTAGTCGCCTCCCTCTTCACGTTGGCGGCTCTCCCCGCTCTGTGGGTGTTCAACCGCGAGTCCGCTGCCACCAGTGGATCTCCCAACGTGGGCGCCGCTGGAGTCGGCCTCGGACTCGATGCCAACAGTGCACCCAGCACAACGGCGTACGAGCCTCAGCCACCGTTGTTCGTGGGTGGCGAAGTACAACCGGTCCGGCCGGGTGTGGTCGACGTCGCGGTGCCGCCGACGGCCGGCGCCAACGAAACGATCGCAAAGGCGAGCTTTCGCCGCTACGCCGACGGCAGTCGGCAGTGCACGACGCTGCTCGCACCCGATGGTGCAACGCTGACGGTGGTCAACATCGACAACGGGCAAACCACCACGTGCATCAACACGCTCGGCATGGAGATGCCCGCCGGGGCCGACATCGTGTTGCACACCGACGTCTTCGGTGAGATCGGCGATCTTGCCGACGCGCCGGTGCCGGTGCGCGTGAGCTGGTAGTCGGTGCACAACCGGGCGGCAATCGGGGAGCTGCTCGCGCGTGGCGGACTGAGCCCGCGGCGCGACCTGGGCCAGAACTTCGTCGCCGACGCCAACACCGTTCGACGCATCGCCCGCCTCGCCGAGGTGGGGCCGGGGAGTCGAGTGGTGGAAGTGGGGGCCGGCCTCGGTTCGCTCACGCTCGCCCTGGCCGAGACCGGCGCCGAGGTGCTGGCCGTCGAAGTCGACCGGGGCGTGGTGCCCCTGCTACGCGAGATCGCCGCCCCGCACCCGAACATCACCGTCGTCGAGGCCGATGCCATGGAAGCCGACTGGTCGGCGCTGCTCGGCGACGAACCCGGCTGGGTGCTGGTGGCGAACCTTCCCTACAACGTCGCGACCCCTCTGATCTGCGACCTGCTCGATGGCGTGCCGCAGATCGAGCGCATGTTGGTGATGGTGCAGCGCGAGGCCGCCGAGCGGTTCTGTGCATCGCCGCGCACGCCGCAGTACGGGGCGGTCACCGTCAAGATCTCCTACTGGGCCACGGCTCGCATCGCCGGTTTCGTACCGGCCAGCGTGTTCGTGCCCCGTCCCAACGTCGAATCCGCTCTGGCGGATATTCGTCGACTGCCCCAACCTGCGGTCGACGCACCTGCCGCCGACCTGTTCCACCTCGTGCGCACCGGCTTCGGGCAACGGCGCAAGATGTTGCGCCGCTCGCTCGCCGACGTCGTGGCGCCGGAAGTGTTCGAGGCCGCGAGCATCGACAGCCAACGCCGGCCGGAGGAGCTCGATGTCTTCGAATGGGGTCGGCTGGCCGTCGCCTGGCGGGCGGCGCAGTGAGCCCGGTCATCGCTCTTGCGCATGCGAAGCTGACACTGACGCTGCGCATCACTGGCGTGCGCGACGATGGCTACCACCTGATCGATGCCGAGATGGTGTCGCTGGAATGGGCCGACACGCTTACCATCGACCGCGACGGCGAAGGCATCACCGCCGATGGGCCCTTCGCTGCAGGCATGCCGCTGGACGACCGCAACCTGGTCGCGAAGGCATTGCGCCTGGCGGATCGCAGCGCCGCAGTACACCTGCACAAGGCGATCCCTCACGGAGGTGGCCTCGGCGGCGGCAGCAGTGACGCGGCGGCGGTGCTGCGATGGGCCGGCTACACCGACGTGGCCGGCGCTTCACGGGTGGGCGCCGACGTCAGCTTCTGCCTCGTCGGCGGTCGCGCTCGCGTGCGTGGCATCGGCGAACTGGTGAAGCCGCTGGAGTTCCAGCCGCTCGACCTCACGCTCGTCGTCCCGCCGCTGGCCGTCAGCACCCCGGCGGTGTATCGCGCATGGGACGAACTCGGCGGGCCACGCACTGACGGCCCGAACGACCTCGAACCGGCGGCCCTTCTCGTGGAACCCCAGCTCGCAACGTGGCGCGACCGGATTCGAGAGGCCTCCGGCGAGGCGCCCACCTTGGCCGGCAGTGGGGCCACATGGTTCTTGGTGGGTCACCACTCACTCGCCGCGGCGTTGCCCGAGGCGATCGTGGTACACACGCGCACCGACCGCCAACAGCATGCTGCCGGCGGTCGGTGACGAGACCTGATTTGGTTGCAGAACGAAGCTGGGATCAGCCCTTGCCGCGCTGGCGCGCGTGCCGCGTACGGCGGAGCATCTTCTTGTGCTTCTTCTTGCGCATGCGCTTACGGCGCTTCTTGATCAATGAACCCATAGCTCGTGAGACGCTATCGGGCGGGAGGGCACCCGCCCAACCCACGCGCCGAAGCGACACGACAAACCCCCACACGGCAACCTGACGGCAAACCCCGCCGCGAGCCAGGCGGTGCCCGCTAGCCTCGGGGCCGTTCCCTCCGGGGTCGTTCAATGGTAGGACAGCGGGTTTTGGTCCCGCATATAGGGGTTCGAGCCCTCTCCCCGGAACCACGCCAACGCTATTCGGCGCGGCGACCTCACCTGCCGACGTGTCGCCACATCGTGAGCGCTTGGCGATGTGCCGCGACGTCGTGCGCCCTCAGCAACCGTGCGCCACGCTCAACGCTGGCGAGGTGCACGGCGATCGTGCCGGTCACCCGATCCTCCGGCCGTTCCACGCCAGCGAGCACGCCGATGAATCGTTTGCGCGAGGCACCGACGAGCACCGGATGGCCGAGCGCGACCAACTCGTCGAGCCGCCGGATCAGCGCCACGTTCTGTTCGATCGTCTTGCCGAAGCCGATGCCAGGGTCGAGGATCACCGACGGCACACCGTCCGCCAACGCGAGCGCGGCATGGTCGCTCAGGAACGCCACCACGTCGTCCACCACGTCGACGTAGTCGGTGTGGTGCTGCATCGCCGCCGGGTCGTCGACCGGCATGTGCATCGCAACCGCCGGCACGCCGTGTCGCGCGGCGACGGCCCGCATCGCAGGATCGCGCAGGCCGGAGACATCATTCACCACACAGGCGCCGGCCGCAACGGCCGCTTCGGCCACTGCCGCGTGGCGGGTATCGATGCTGACGGCAACGCCAGCCGCGGCGAGCTCGCGCACGACCGGCAGCACTCGCCGGATCTCTTCCTCGAAGCCGACGGGTTCCGCGCCGGGGCGGGTGCTCTCGCCACCCACGTCAACGATGTCGGCACCTTCCTCCGCCAGTCGGCGGCCGCAGGCAATCGCGAGGTCGAGCTCGTAGTAGAGGCCACCGTCGGAGAAGGAATCGGGAGTGACGTTCACCACGCCCATCAGCAACACCCCCTCGCCGGCCAACGCGGTGAGGAACTGGTCGGGGTTCATCCGACCAGTATCTCCGCTGATCGCCGGCCGCGCAGCGAGTTCACGACCGCGAGCTCGTCACACGCCATCAACTCGCACAGCGGCAGCACCCTCTCGCTCACCTCGCCGCCGGCAACCAGCACCTCGCGACCGACGCCCGGCAATCCGCCACTGGAGAGCGGCGGCGTGTACCACTGGTCGCCGATCCGGTAGAGCAGGTTGGCGACGGTGGTCTCCACCACCTCGTCTCGTTCGTTCACCAGCAGCGCGTCGTCCGCGGTCGGGTGCGTGGCGCGTGCCCGGTCGTACACAGCGCGTCGGGTGGTCTTGTGGCACAGGAACGGGTCGTCGCTTCGCACCCCGACGGTGGCCACCGCCAGGCGAACGTGGGAGGGAGCGGCGTCCAGCGGGAACGTTTCGACACGGTGACGGCCGACGCGATCGAGCACCAGACGAAGTCGCTGTGGCGCGTCGGGGATGGGCAGCGCGACGACGTCGGCGGCGACCGCCACCGCATCGAACGGGAAGCCGAAGTACTCGGCCGAGGTGTTCAGCCGGCGGATGTGCCGCCAGAGGTGATGCGCCCCTTGCGCGTCGAGCCGCAACGTCTCGAACAGTTCGAAGGCCGGACGAGCTGCCCGCAGGACCGTCACCTTCGACTCCAGTTCGTCGTCCTCGTCGGCTGCGACAGAGTCGTAAGTGATGCCGCCGCCGGCGCCGAACTCGACCCGCCCATCAGCGGCGTCGATCACCGCTGTGCGGATCGCCACGCTCCAGATCGAGGATGGCCGCTCGCCTCCGGCGGCCGGGGAGATCATGCCGATCGCGCCGCAGTACAGGCCGCGCGGTGACGGCTCCAACCGGCCGATTGCCTGCATTGCCGCCACCTTCGGCGCGCCGGTGATGGAACCGCACGGAAACGCCGCGCGGAACACATCGACCAGCCCCACCTCGGGTCGCAAGCGGGCCTGCACCGTCGACGTGAGTTGCCACACCGTTTCGTAGCGCTCCACGCGGAACAGCTCAGGCACGCTCACCCCGCCCGGCGCCGAGAGGCGGGAGAGGTCATTGCGCAGCAGGTCGACGATCATCACGTTCTCGGCGAGGTCCTTCTCCGAGTGACGCAACTCGTCGGCGAGCAGGAGATCGGCCGCCGGCCGGCCATGACGGCGGCGGGTGCCCTTCATCGGACGGGTGGTGATGGTTTCGCCGTCGATCTGCAGGAACAGCTCGGGCGAAGCGCTCACCACCACGGCCTCGCCGAGGTCGAGGAACGCGTTGAACGACCCACCCTGGGTGGACACCATCGAGCGGTAGAGGTCGAACGGGTCGGCCACCAGTCGGCAGCGAACCCGGTCGGTGAGGTTCACCTGGTAGACCCCGCCGGTCTCGATCAGGTCGCGCACCCGCTGCACGCCATCGCGATACCACGCGCTGCCGTGAGTGCGAATCACACCGTCGACGAACGGCCCGTTCGTCGGTGGTTCCGCGAGCGGCACCTCGCGGCGCTGCCCGAACGCACAGAACCAGGCAGCAGGCAACGTGGTGGAGGGCTGGGCAACCGGAAACGCGCCGTCGAATGCACGGGCGGCCTCATACGTCACGAAACCGATGACCCACTGGCCCGCCATCGCCGCCGCCTCAGCGGCGGAGATCACCCCCACGACGTCCTCGAGACACGCGGCCACCAATGCGCGCGCCGGCCGATCGAACTCGTACCCGACCCCTCGAGCAGCGTCGTCGAGTCGCACTCGGCGCGGCCACCAACGGGCCGGCGGCGCACTTTGCGCGCGATGCTCAGCGGCGAGTGGCGTCAACACGGTCGTAGGTGGTGGTGCGCTGCTGCAGGCGCCGACCCAACGGTGCCACCAGCGAGGTGAAGCGCTCCTCGGTCATCCCCTGGCCGTGCGCGGCACCGGCGGCCCGAGAGATGTTCTCGTCCATCAGCGTGCCACCTAGGTCGTTGCAGCCGGCACGCAACAGTTGCACCGCTCCGGCTTCACCGATCTTCACCCAGGACAGCTGGATGTTGTCGATGAGACCGCGGTACACCAGACGGGCGACGGCGTGCATCAGCAGGTTCTCTCGGAACGTCGGGCCCCGCCGGGCTGCGTGCTGCAGGTAGATCGGCGAGGCCATGTGGACGAAGGGTAGACCCACGAACTCGGTGAAGCCACCGGTGATCTTCTGCAGCGCCCGTGTGCGGACCATGTGCCGCGCCCACGATTCCGGATGCTCGATCGAGCCGAACATGATCGTGATGTTCGAGGCCAACCCGATCCCGTGGGCGGCCGCATGGCAATCGAGCCATTCGTCGGTGGTGATCTTGTCGGGACAGAGGATCGCGCGCACGTCGTCGTCGAGGATCTCTGCGGCCGTACCCGGCAGCGAGGCCAAGCCGGCGTCCTTCAGCCGGCGCAGGTAGGTGTGCAGGTCTTCACCCAGCCGTTTGGCACCCTCGGTCACCTCCAGCGCGGTGAAACCGTGCACGTGCATGCCCGGCACCGCTGCTTTCACGGCGCGGGTGACGTCGATGTAGTAGTCGCCGTCGAAGTTGGGGTGGATGCCGCCCTGCAGGGTTACCTCGGTGGCACCCAATTCCCACGCCTCTGCCGCCCGCTGGGCGATGTCGTCGAGCGTGAGGAGATAGGGCGTACCGCGCAGGTTGAGGCTGAGCGGGCCCTTGGAGAACCCGCAGAACTTGCACTTGAATGTGCACACGTTGGTGTAGTTGATGTTGCGGTTGTGCACCCAGGTGATGGCGTCGCCGACGGCCTGGTGGCGCAGTTGATCGGCCAACTCCGCGATCGCGATGACCTCCGGCCCGCGGGCCCGGAAGAGGGTGACGATCTGGTCGAAGCCGACTTCCTGCCCCGCCCGCACGCCGGCCAACACCTCCGCGATCGCGCCCGTCGCCCGGCCGGCGTGCGGCGACGGCAGCAGCACCGGCGGCGGATTGGTGGCGCCCGAGTACCACTGGGTGCTGCGGCGGCCGACCAGCACGACCTCCGCGCCGTCCTGCACGACGTCGGCGGCGGTGACCTTCTCCGGCCAGATGGCACCGGGGTCGTCGCGGCCGAGGCCCTCGGCATCGCTGCGGTCCATCACCCGGAAGCGCAGGGCGGGATGCAACCACTTCTCGGGCCGCCGCACGAACTCGGGATAGACCGTCAACCGCGGCGCGAGCGCGAACCCGCGGGCTTCGGTGACCTCGCGCAGCCTGTCGAGTGCAGGCCACGGCCGTTCGGGGTTGACGTGATCGAGCGTGACTGGCGAGACGCCACCCCAGTCGTCGATGCCCGCATCCAGCAGCAGCCCGAAGTCGTCACTGAGGTTGGGTGGCGCCTGCAGGTGCACCTCTGCCGGAAGGATCAGCCGAGCCGCGGCGATGGACCACAGGAATTCGTCCTGCGGGCACGGGCCTTCGTGCTGCATGCCCGTGCCCGGCTTGGGCAGGAAATTCTGCACGATCACTTCCTGCACGTGCCCGTGCTCGCGATGCGACGCAGCGATCGCCTCCAGCGCGGCGAGGCGATCCGCACGGGTCTCGCCGATGCCCACGAGGATTCCGGTGGTGAAGGGAACGCCGGCGCGGCCCGCAGCCTCGAGCGTGGCGATGCGCCGTTCGGGGGTCTTGTCGGGCGCGCCGCGGTGGCAGGGCAGGTCGCCGCGCAACGTCTCGATCATCATTCCCTGGCTGGGCGACACCTCGGCCAGCAGGCGCAACTGCGCCTCGTCGAGCGCCCCGGCGTTCGCGTGGGGCAGCATCCCGGTCTCGGTGAGCACCAGCTTCGCCATCGCGTGCAGGTAGTGCACCGTGCTGTCGTAGCCGCTCGCGCGCAGCCACTCGCGCGCCACCTCGTAGCGCCCCTCGGGTGCCTCGCCCAGCGTGAACAGCGCCTCGTGACAACCCACGCGGGCACCGTCGCGAGCGATTCGCAACACCTGGTCGGGGGTGAGGTACGGAGCCTGCAACCGCGCCGGCGGCTGCGCAAAGGTGCAGTAGCCGCACTTGTCGCGGCACAGCATCGTGAGCGGGATGAACACCTTCGGCGAGAACGTGATGCGCGTGCCGTGCGCTGCGTCGCGCACCCCTCGCGCTCGTTCCAGCAGTTCGGCGAGCGGAGCATCGAGCAGGTCGTGCGTCATCGGGCGCACCATACCCGAAGTGAGTACCAAAACAGAACCCGGCAGCGCGTCCCTCATCGGCGTCCTTCACGAGGGAGCGGGTAGGGTCGAACCGCCTGTGAACACCAGCGACCACGAACCCCCGGACCACCGCGCCGCCGAAGCCACCACGTTGGAGCGCACGCTCACACTGGTCGGCGATCGGTGGAGCATCCTGATCATTCGTGCTGCGCTGCGCGGCATCCGCCGGTTCGACGACTTCGCCGACGACCTGGGCATCGCCCGCCCGATCCTCATCAAGCGCCTGCAACGCCTGGTGAAGGGCGGTGTGATGGCCAAAGAGCAGTACCAACAACACCCGCCGCGCTACGAGTACCGGCTCACCCATGCCGGCGTTTCGCTGTCGCCGGCGTTGGTCGCGCTCATCCGGTGGGGCGAGCACCACCTCGCCGACGGTGGCGCCGAGATCGTGCTCGTGCATGCGGCGTGCGGCACCGAACTGGAGCAGGGGTTCTGGTGCCGCCACTGCGCGACGACGTTCGGCCCGGCAGCAATTCGTGCCGTACCACCTCCCGCCTCGCCCACCGCGCGCGATAGAACGATGCCATGACAGTTTCCGCGATCGTGCTCGCGGCAGGTGAGGGCTCGCGCATGCGTTCATCGCGCCCCAAGCCGCTCCACCTGATCTGCGGTCGGCCGATGGTGATGCACGTCATCCACGCGCTCGAGCAAGTCGCGCCGGAACGAACCGTTGTGGTCGTCGGCCACGGCGCCGAACGAGTCACCAAGAAGGTGCAGGAGCAGTCGCCAGCCTGGGCACACGTCACCTTCGTGGAACAGACGGTCCAGCGCGGCACGGGCGACGCGGCGATGGTCGGCCTCAGCGCCTTCCCCGGCGACGATCTCGACGACACGTCCACCGTCATCGTGCTCCCCGGCGACACGCCGCTGCTGCAGCCGCACACCATTGATGCACTGGTCACGTCTCACGTTGCCAACGAGTACGCAGCCACGCTCGTCACCTCTGTGGTCGACGACCCCACCGGCTATGGCCGCGTGATCCGCGCGCCTTCGAAGACGGGTGATGGCCGTGTGCTGCGCATTGTCGAACAACACGATGCGAATGCCGAAGAGCGCGCGGTGCACGAAGTGTGCACGAGCATGTACGCGTTCCGACGCGACCTGCTGGGCCCGGCGTTGCGGCACCTCAGCCCCGACAACTCGCAGGGCGAGTACTACCTCACCGACGTCATCGGTTCCCTCGCCGCGATGGGCCACCGCATCGGATGCGTGCAAGCGCCCGGGGCGGAGACACAGGGCGTCAACGACCGCTGGCAGCTCGCGCTCGCCGAGCGCGAACTTCGGAGCCGCACCAACCGTCGCTGGCTGCTGAACGGCGTCACCATGCTCGATCCGCGGCAGACGTTCGTCGACGTCACCGTGCAGTTGGGCCGCGACGTCACCCTGTACCCGGGCACCATCCTGCAGGGTGCAACCGTCGTCGGCGATGGGTGCGAGATCGGCCCCGACACCAGGCTCACCGACTGTACGGTCGGCGACGGCGCGGTGGTGGAGCACACGGTGGGTCTCGACAGCGAGGTCGGTTCCGATGCCCGCGTCGGCCCGTACGCCTACCTTCCTTCTGGCAGTTCCGTGGGGTCGGGCGCCGTCACCGGTGCGTTCTACACTGCGCCTGCCGACTGATTCAGCACGAAAGGTCGACCGACGAATGACCCAATACGGGGGAGCCATGGAGAAGATCACTACCAAGCGAATGTCGCTCTACTCGGGGCGCACGCACCCCGAGCTGGCGACGGAGGTCGCTGATCACCTCGGCGTCGAGCTGGGCCACCCCGGCATCGTGGAGTTCGCCAACGGCGAGGTGCGCGTCCGCTTTGGCGAGAGCATCCGCGGCAGCGACGTGTTCATCATGCAGACGCACTGCGGGCACAACGGTCGCAGCATCAACGACTCCATCATGGAGCAACTGATCATGATCGACGCCGCCTATCGCGCGTCGGCCAAGCGCATCACTGCCGTCTGCCCCTTCTACGGGTACGCCCGCCAAGACCGCAAGGCCGAGGGCCGCGAGCCCATCACGGCCCGGATGGTCGCCGACCTGTTCAAGGCGGCCGGCGCCAAGCGCATGGTCAGCATCGACCTGCACAGCGGCCAGATCCAGGGCTTCTTCGAGGGCCCCGTCGACCACCTCACCGCCATGCCGGTGCTGGAGAACTACCTGCGCAAGAACGCCGAGGCACCGGTCATCGTCGCCCCCGATGCCGGCCGCATCAAGGTGGCCGAGCGGATGGCGCAGCACCTCAGCGACCGCGGCGCCGACCTCGCCTTCATCTACAAGCGCCGCCCGAAGGGCACCACCAACGTGGCCGAGGCCAAGGAGGTGATGGGCGATGTGGAAGGTCGCCTGTGCATCCTCACCGACGACATGATCGACAGCGGCGGCACCATCTGCTCGGCCGCCGACGTGCTGATGGCACGCGGCGCGACCGAGGTGTGGGCAATGGCGACGCACGCGGTGCTCAGCGGCCCCGCGATCGATCGCCTGAAGAACTCGAAGATCACCCGCGTGGTGGTGACCAACACGCTGCCGCTGTCGCCGGAGAAGCAGATCGACAAGATCGAGGTGCTCTCCATCGCCCCGCTCATCGCCGACGCCCTCAACGCCGTCTTCGAGGACACCAGCGTCAGTGAGATCTTCGGCGGCGAGAACCAGTCGTAGCCGACCCTACGGTGAGGGAGCGCCGGGTGGCCGTTCCTGTGACAGGGCAGGTAGCATTCCGAGCCGTTCTGTAACGCTCTGATCGAGGCCCGTCATGTCCAACACGCTCACGTCCAACACGCGGCTCGTCGCCCAGCCCCGCACCACCAAGGGTTCCCCCGCCGCTCGTCGGCTGCGCACCGAGGGTCAGATCCCTGGCGTGCTCTACGGCCAGGGCATGACCCCCATCAGCGTCACGGTGGAGCGCCGCGAGCTGCGCCTCGCGCTCAGCGGCCCCGCCGGCTCCAACACCGTGCTGGCCCTCGAGGTCGACGGCAAGAGCTACCCGGCCGTGGTGAAGGACCTCCAGCGTCACCCCATCCGCCGCACCGTCGCCCACATCGACTTCCTCCAGGTCAACATGAACGAGGAGATCACCGTCTCGGTGCCGCTGCACCTCACCGGCGAGGCCAAGGCCGTCGTCGAAGAGGGCGGCCTCGTCGATGCCTCGGTCGACACCATCGAAGTCAGCTGCACCCCGGGCAACATGCCCAACGAGTTCCTCGTCGACATCAGCGACATGCAGCCGCACGACGTCATCCGCCTGTCCGACCTGCCGATGCCGAAGGGCGTCACGCCGCTGGGCGATCCCGACATGCCGATCGTCACCGTGCTCATCACGTCTGCCGCCGAGGCCGCTGCCGACATCGCCGAGGCCGTCGAAGGCGAAGCAACTGCCGCCGCCGACGACGCCACGCCCGCAGAGTGATCCGACCTCGGAGTGATCGACGCGATCATCGTCGGCCTGGGCAACCCGGGTAAGGAATACGCGCGCAGTCGGCACAACGTCGGCGAGGAAACCGTCGCGCTGCTGGCCAAGCGACTCGGCGCCAAGCTGAAGGCGAGCCGCGACAAGGCGCTTGTCGCCGAGGCTCGCATGGGCGACCGGCGTGTGCTGCTCGCCTTCCCCACCACTTACATGAACGAGAGCGGGCAGGCTGTGGGCGCGCTGCTGCGCCGCCACCGCGTCGTCGACCCTGCACAACTGATCATCGTGCACGACGAACTCGACCTCGAGACCGGCGTGGTGCGGGTGAAGGTCGGCGGCGGCCTCGCCGGCAACAACGGCTTGCGCAGCATCACGCAGCACCTGCACACGCAGGACTACTTGCGAGTACGCATCGGCATCGGCAAGCCGCGCAGCAAGGAGCACGGTGTCGACCATGTCTTGTCGCGCGTGCCCAAGGCCGAGCGCGAAACGCTCGACGTCATGGTGGAACGCGCCGCCGACATCGTGGAGCTGATGGTGGCCGAGGGCGCCGACGCCGCGATGCAGCGGTTCAACGGTCTCTGAAAGCCGCGCCGAATAGCGGCGATACCCTGCGTTTCCACATGTCGCTCGCGTCACTTCCCCGCCTGCTCCGCAACGAACCTGCGCTCACGCAGGCGTTGGGCGACCCCAGCGGGTTCGTGGCCGTACCCGA
>JANONE010000009.1:0-7300 GCA_031420675.1 Ilumatobacteraceae bacterium
CCGCAGAGCCCGCAGCTGTTCAAGCAGTTGCTGATGGTGGCCGGCATCGATCGTTATTACCAACTGGCCCGCTGCCTGCGCGACGAGGATCTGCGCGCCGATCGCCAGTACGAGTTCATGCAACTCGACGCCGAGATGAGCTTCGTCGACCAGGACGACGTGCACAACGCGATCGGCGCGGCCGTGCTCGCGGCCGCCCGCGCCGCCGGCCAGGATCCTGGCGAGATCATCAAGTTGACGTGGCTCGACGTCATGAACCGTTTCGGCAGCGACAAACCCGACCTGCGGTTCGCCATGGAGCTCATCGAGCTCACCGACGTGTTCACGGCCACCGAGTTCAAGGCCTTCGCAGGGGCTTCCTGCATCAAGGGCATCAACGCCACGCGAAAGGCCGAGGAGTACGGCCGCAACAAGCTCGACGGGATGACCGACAAGGCCAAGCAGATGGGTGCCAAGGGCCTCGTGTGGCTGAAGGTGGCCGCCGACGGATCGCTCGAGTCGCCGGTGGCGAAGTTTCTCAGCGAGGCCGAGCAGGCTGCCCTCAAGGAACGTCTTGGCGCGCAGCCCGGCGACCTGCTGCTGATCGTTGCCGACGAGTGGAGCACCACCTGCGAGGTGCTGGGCACACTGCGCTGCGACCTCGGCCGGCCGCCCGTGCACGAGGGTCCGTACCGTTACCTGTGGGTGATCGACTTCCCGTTGTTCGTCGGTGTCGATGAGGTGTCGGGTCGCCCGCGTCCGGGCCACCACCCCTTCACCCAGCCGCACCCCGAGGATCTGCACATGCTCGAAACCGAGCCGTTGAAGGTGCGCAGCCTGGCCTACGACCTCGTGCTCAACGGTTGGGAACTGGGCTCTGGCTCCATCCGGATCCACCAGCCCGAGCTACAGGCGCGCGTGTTCGCGCTGCTGGGCATCAGCGACGAGGAAGCACAGAAGCGCTTCGGTTTCTTCCTCAACCCGTTCAAGTACGGCGCCCCGCCGCACGGTGGCTTCGGCCTCGGCCTCGATCGCCTCGTCGCGATCCTCGCCGGCGAGGAGAACATCCGCGAGGTCATTGCCTTCCCCAAGACGCAGTCGGGCCTCGATCCGATGACCAACGCCCCCACACCCGTCGCGCAGAAGCAGCTCGACGATTTGGGCATCCGGGTGTTGCCGCCCAAGGCCTGATCGAAGGGACCTGCGGGTACCGTGACCGCGATGAGCAGCCAGCACTTCCGAGCCGGTGTGGTGATCGTGGTGCGGCACCCGGATCTCGCCAAGGTGATGGCATTCGAACGCTCGGACGCTGCTGGGAGCTGGCAATTGCCCCAGGGAGGGCTGCACGCGGGGGAGGAGCCGATCGAGGGCGCCTGGCGGGAGCTGTTCGAGGAAACCGGGCTGGGCCCCGATGCCGTTGTTGCGCGGGCGGAGTACCCCGAATGGTTGGCCTACGAGTGGCCTGCCGAGGTGAAGCGGGAGGCCGGTCGCGAGGGCCGCCGCATCGGCCAGGTGCAGAAATGGTTCTTGTTCGACGCGCTGTCGGCCGATGTCGTGCCGACACCCGATGGCAGCGAGTTCGTCGCCTGGCAATGGGTGACGCCGAGGTGGTTGATAGAGCATGTGCTCGAGTGGCGCCGCGGCCCGTACGAACGTGTGCTCGGCACCCTCTGAGGGCTTGGCCTGTGAGGGCTTGGCCTGTGCGGGCTTCGGCCAGAGAGCTTCGGGAATCGACGCACCAGCGGGCGGTAGCGGTCATCCGAGTGGGTACTCGCGCCCCGGGGTGCGAGTACCCACTCGGATGGAGCCGTGGCACTCGGACCGGCGCGCCGGCACTCGCACCGACGCGCTGCTCAGCTACCGTCGACGTCGTGTCCGACCTGTTCAGTTCTGCCGCCGAGGATCGACTGCGTACGCAGGCGCCACTGGCCGCGCGACTGCGGCCCCGAACACTCGACGATGTCGTCGGCCAGACCCACCTCGTCGGGCCGGGCAAGCCATTGCGTCGCCTGGTCGAGCAGGACCGCCTGACCAGCGCAATCTTCTGGGGGCCACCTGGCACCGGCAAGACCACACTCGCGTTGGCGGTGGCGGGCACCACCAAGCGCGCCTTCGAGCAGATGTCGGCCGTCACGGCCGGTGTGAAGGACGTGCGCGAGGTGATCGAACGCGCCCGTCACCGGCTGGGCGAGCACGGCCGGGGGACGATTTTGTTCCTCGACGAGATCCACCGGTTCTCCAAGGCGCAGCAGGATGCGTTGCTGCCGGCAGTGGAGGACGGCACGCTCACGCTCATCGGCGCCACCACCGAGAACCCGTTCTTCGAAGTGAACCCACCGCTGCGCAGCCGCAGCACTCTCTTCCGCCTGGAACCGTTGGCCCGCCCCGACATCGTGACCCTGATCCACCGTGGCCTGGAGGCCGAGGGTCGCACGGCCACCGAGGAGGCCATTGCGCACCTCGCCGATCGCGCCGCAGGCGACGGCCGCCAGGTGCTCACCGCACTCGAGGTTGCTGTTGCCCTCGCGCACCCTGGCCAGGTGGAGCTGGACCATGTCGAGTCCGCGCTGGGCACCAGTGCGTTGCGCTATGGCCGCGACGATCACTACGACGTGGTGAGTGCGTTCATCAAGAGCATGCGCGGCAGCGACCCGCAGGCCGCGGTGTACTACCTGGCCCGCATGCTGGAGGCCGGCGAGGATGCCCGTTTCATCGCCCGGCGGATGATCGTCTTCGCGAGCGAGGACGTGGGCCTCGCCGACCCCACGGCGTTGCAGGTCGCTGTCGCCGCCGCACACGCTCTGGAGCACGTCGGCCTCCCCGAGGCGCAGCTGAACCTCAGCCAGGCTGCGATCCACCTGGCCACGGCGCCGAAGAGCAATCGCGCGGCGCTCGCGATCTGGAACGCCCGTACCGATGTGCAGGCGGGCGCCGTCGGCGAAGTGCCCGCGCATCTACGCGATGCTCACTACCAGGGTGCGAAGAGCCTCGGTCACGGGGTCGGCTACGACTATCCTCATGACCACCCGCAAGGGTGGGTGGCGCAGCAGTACTTGCCCACCGAGCAGGCCGACAAGCGCTACTACGAGCCCACGCACCACGGTGCCGAAGCCCGTGTGGCCGAGCGCATGGAACAGCGAACGCAGAAGGGGCAGCAATGACCGCAGGTGAACTGGCCGTCGTACTCGCAGCTGTGCTGTGCTGTCTCGGTTTCGTTGCGCTCATCGTCGTGCTCATGCGCGTGCTCGATTCACTCAGGGCACTGCGCGGCGAGCTCGAATTGCTGCGGGCCGAAACCCGCCCACTGCTGCGCGAGCTCGGTGCTTCCACCGCCGAGGCGAAGGCGGCCATCGTCGAGGCCCGCAACGACCTGGATCGGTTCGATCGGGTGCTGGGTTCGGCGGAAGCGATCAGCGGTGCCGTGGCGGGCGGAAGTCGCGTGGCTCGCGTGGCGCTGTCGGCGCCGATCATCAAGACCGTGGCACTTGGCACTGGTACGAAGCGGGCGGTACGACGGCTCGGGCGCAAAGAGGCGAAGAGCGCATGATGAAGCGACTCACATGGTTCCTCGGCGGCGCGGCCGCGGGCATCGCCGGCGCGAGCGTGGCGAAGAAGAAGGTGAAAGCCGCGGCGGCTGAACTGACACCGGCCAATGTCCTGAACAAGGCCACCGGCCGCGTGCGTGAAGCCGTTCGTGAGGGCAAGCGAGCGATGCGCACCAAGGAGGCCGAGCTGCGAGCTCGCCGCGATGGCCGGACCGGCACCCTCGCCGACGACCTCGACGCAGGCGACACTGTGCTGGTGGACGGTCAGCCGGTCGAGCCCGGGCAGGTGATCGTGCTGCGCCAGGTGCGCGAGCGCAACGAGGCAACCGGTCCCAAACGCCGCCGGGCATGACTGTCGCGCTCGCCGACGAGCTGCGGGCTGTGCTGTCGCCCGATCGAGTGCGCACGGGCTCCACCGAGCTCGGCCTGTACGCGCGTGATGCCTCGAACATCGAGGGCTCGGCCGGCATCGTCTGCTTCCCGATCACGACGGTCGAGGTGCAGGCGTGTGTGCGGGCGGCGGTGCGTCACCGGGTGGCGTTCGTCGCTCGCGGCTCGGGCACCGGCCTGTCCGGCGGCGCCACCCCGCTCGACCATGCGTTGGTGATCGCGCTCACCAAGATGGATCGCGTGCTCTCGGTCGACACGAAGAACCGCCTCGCCTGGGTCGAGCCGGGCGTCCTGAACCTCGATCTCACCCGCCAGGTCACCAAGTACGGCCTGCACTTCGCGCCCGACCCCAGCAGCCAGCAGAGCTGCAGCATCGGTGGCAACGTGGCCAACAACTCGGGCGGCCCGCACTGCCTCAGCGACGGCGTCACGGCGGCACACATCCTCGGCCTGGAGGTCGTGCTCAGCGATGGTTCCCTAGTGTTGCTGGGTGGTGAGAAGCCGGAGCCTGATGGCCTCGACCTTCGCGGCGCCTTCGTGGGCAGCGAGGGCATGTTCGGCATCGCCGTCAAGGTGTGCGTGCGCCTCACCCAGAACGCGCCGGCGGTGCGCACGATGTTGATGGACTTCGCGACGGTCGAGGACGGCGCGCAGACCGTGAGCGCGATCATCGCCGACGGCATGGTGCCCGCTGCCCTGGAGATGATGGACCAGCTCTGCGTGCAGGCCGTCGAGGCCTACATCCACGCCGGCTTGCCGACCGATGCCGCGGCGGTACTCCTGGTGGAGGTCGCAGGCTTGCCGCACGGGCTGGAGGCCGACGTGGCCCGCATCGTCGAGATCGTCAAGGCCCACGGCGCGGGCACTGTGCGCATCGCGCAGGACGAGGCCGAGCGGGCACTGCTCTGGAAGGCCCGCAAAACTGCTTTCGGTGCCATCGCCCGCATCAAGCCCAACTACTACCTGCACGACACCGTGGTGCCTCGTCGAAAGCTGCCCGAGGTGTTGCGCAAGGTGTACGAGATCGTCGATCGCCACCAGCTGCTGGTGATGAATGTGTTCCACGCCGGCGATGGCAATTTGCATCCATTGTTGGTGTTCGACAAGCGCGAGCCGGGAGTGATGGAGCGCGTGCACGCAGCTGGTGAGGAGATCGTGCGTGCATCCGTGGAAGCGGGGGGAGTACTGAGCGGCGAGCACGGCATCGGGCTGGAGAAACGCGACTTCATGCCCCTGATGTTCGGTCCCGCCGACCTTGCCGCGCAGGCCGGCATGCGCCGGGCCTTCGACCCGACCGGTCTGGCCAATCCGTGCAAGGTGCTGCCTTCGCCCGCGGCGTGCGGCGATGTGCAACACGTCCCCGAAGGTGCGTGGGTGTGATCGATCTCGCCGAGTTTGCGGCGTCGGTCGGCGCCGACGGGCCGGTGACAATCAGCGGGCTGGGTACGCGAGGCGGCCCGGTTGCAGGCGTGCGCTGCGTGCAGGCCCCGTCGGGCATCGAGTGGGTGCAGCCCGACGAGATGATCGTCTGTTGCGGCGCCGGCACAGCCGTCGACGAACTGGCGGCCGCGCTGGCTGAGCATCGTCAGACCGTCGCCCTGCCCGCAGGCGGAACCGTCGGTGGGGCATTGGCCGTGGGGCACAGCGACGTGCGCCGGTTGGGATACGGCCCTGTGCGCGACGTGCTGCTGCAGGCGCGCTACGTATCGGCTGTCGGCGAGGTCGTGAAGGCCGGGGGCCCGACGGTGAAGAACGTCAGCGGTTTCGACCTGCCCCGACTGCTCGTCGGATCTCGCGGCACGATCGGCTTCATGGGTGAAGTGATCGTGCGCACGCGCCCGTTGCCGCCGCGCTCACAGTGGTTCACGCGATCAGCGGTGGACCCGTTCGAAGTGTTCACGCGGCTGTTCAAGCCGGTGAGCGCGTTGTGGGACGGCACGCAGGTCTGGGCACTGCTCGAGGGCCACGCGGTCGACATTGCCGAACAGGCTGCTGCGGCAGGGCTGGTGGAGACCGACGGCCCGCCGATGCTGCCCAACGGAAGCCGCCGCAACGTCCCGCCGTCCGACGTGTCGGCGCAGGTCGGAGAATTCGTGGCAGAGGTCGGTATCGGCATCGTGCACCATTCGAAGCCGTGGTCGCCGCCGCCACGGGGTGAGCGCGAGCAAGGGCTGGCGCGCGCGATCAAGCACGAGTTCGATGCCACCGGACGGCTCAACCCCGGCGTCGATGTCTGACGAGCTGCCCTTCGTCATCCAACCGCCGGGCGACGCATCAGTGGCTGCTGGTGCGGCGCGCTCGGCTGCCGCAACCTGGGGGCTGCCCGAACCGGAGCACCTTCGCACCGGAATGAACGCGCTGTTCGTTGCCGGCGACGACGTCATTCTGCGGGTGAGCTGCACGACCGCCCCGGCCGAGCAGGCGGTGTGGCTGATGAGCCAGCTGCGACGGCTGGGCGTGATGGTCCCCCGCCAGCTCCGAGACGGTCCGCTGATCGTCGACGACTTGGCGGTGTTCGCAATCGAGCGGCTGTACCCCGCCGGCGCGGTGGACTGGGCAACGGTAGGAGCGATGACTCGCCGTGTTCACGATTGGTCGGCGGCCGACGTCGTGGGTCGCTACCCGCTGCCTCGATGCGAGGACTTCCCGTGGTGGAACACGACGCGTGCGGTCGCCGACGTCGACGACCTGCTCGACGAGCCGGCTCGCCATGGCCTGCTTGCGACCATCGCCGCACATGGTGGCTGGAGTGATCAGGTGACCACCCGTGCTGTCTGCCACGGCGACGTGCACCCAGGGAACGTGGTGCAGACCTCGGCCGGGCCGGTGTTGATCGATTGGGATCTGCTGTGTCATGCACCCACGGCGTGGGACCACGCAACGCTGATGACATGGACGACGCGATGGGGCGGAGACCTCACCATGTACGCCCGCTTCGCGCAGGGCTATGGGCAGTCGATGCTTGGTGACCCCGTCGCCGAATCCGTGGCGATCATGCGCAACGTCATCGCCACGCTCATGCGACTGAAGGTCGGCAGAACCAACCCGGCTGCAGCCGAGGAAGCCCAACGCCGCCTGCGCTTCTGGCGCGGCGACCCCGACGCGCCCCAGTGGGTGGCGCAGTAATGCCTGGGAATGACGCGTCGACCGGCCCTCGAGGTTGCACGCAACGTGTACCCGACCTGGACCACCGCCGAACTGGACGAGATGCTGGACGATTTGGCGGGTTCGCCGAGAGCGCGGGTCACTAGTTCACCAATGCCCGAGCGGTCGTCGGCTGCCCAAGGGTCCACGCCCCCTCGACCGCCTCCAGGTGCGAGTGCCACGCCGCCGGTCCGAGGATCACGCAGTCTGTCGGAGGCTGAACACGGCATCCGAGTGGGTAC
>JANONE010000010.1:0-1982 GCA_031420675.1 Ilumatobacteraceae bacterium
CGAACCGTCCAAGATCACCCATCGGCTGACACCGCTCGACGATCTCAGCGATCGTCAACGGCGATGCGTGCCCGAGGTCTTCGGTGTTGCTGTTCGACACGATGCACCTCCCGGGCAGTTGACTCCTCGAAGTGTACCCGTGGCCAACATTGGCGGTGGCGTCAGCTACGCATTCGGCCGGGCAGAAAACGATGCTCCTGTGAGACCTGTCGACTGCAACGGCCGACCAGCGAGCGCCTTGGAAGCATTCCTCTCGCTGCCCGCAACAAGGATCACCGACGGTGCGCAGTGCCCTGCGAGAATGAGTGATGCGACGAGGGCTGCCGTCAACGACGAACCCACCCTTCTCGCTGAACTTGAGGGGTGCGGTGGGCGTCCACCCTCGAGGGGGAAAGTAGACCGAGGTCTTGCACCGCAAGGTCGTGTTGAACATCGACGACAGCTACCGGATGCGGTCCCACCGGGCCCGCGACCTCTGTACCGAGGCGGGGAATCACAGCTCAACGGCGCGACCTCGGCTGCTGGGCGCCCGTGGCCGCATCATCAGCGCCGCTCCCACCACGTAGGCGCCCACCGCATCGTCAGCCGTCGAGCAGCGAACTCGTCGAATCGAGAGCCGACGCGGGCCCGCACCTTCGTGGGTGACGGGGGGCTCCCCCCATGGACCAGTGCCCGGCGACGACCGTGGCCGCGAGCAGCAGCCCCGCGCCCGCCTGGTGCGCCACCGCGAGGGCAACGGGCACCGCCTGCAGGAGCGTCATCACGCCCAGCAGGAACTGGAGCAGAACCGCCGAGCCGAGCGCGACCGCGTGCGCCGTTGCTCCCACGCGACGCAGCCGGGCGGCCACCAAAAGAGCGAAGACGGCCACGGCGACCGCCAGCCAGCGGTGGACGAACTGCACAGCGACGGGGTTGTCCACGAGGTTCGTCCATATCGGTGAGAGGCTCGTGAGCCCGTTCGGCAGCCATGCAGGTCCCATTCTCGGCCAGGTGGTGAACAGGTACCCGGCGTTCAGCCCGGCGACGAAGGCACCCAGGGTGATCTGCGCGAAGAGCAGGGCGGTGAACGGCCACACCCAGCCCGATGGCCGCCCGCCGACTGCAGAGCGCCCCGCGGCGAGGGCCCGCAGGTCGAGGGCGGTCCAGAGCAGCCCTGCGAGCAGCACAAGAGCCGTCACGAGGTGCAGCGCGAGCCGTTCGTGCGCCACGTCGGGCCGGTCGACGAGGCCGCTCGCCACCATCCACCAGCCGATCGCTCCCTGCAGGCCGACGAGCAGCACGAGGACGGCGAGCCGTCGCCCGTAGCCCAGCGGGATGGCACGCCGCAGCGCTAACCAAGCGAACGGCAGCGCGAGGGCGATCCCGATCAGCCGCCCGAGCTGGCGATGCAGGTACTCCCAGAAGAAGATCGCCTTGAACTCGCCGAGGTCCATCCCCCGGTTGATCGTCTGGTACTCGGGATACGCCTTGTAGGCGTCGAACTCGGCCTGCCACTCCGCCTCGCTCAGCGGCGGCACGATGCCGCTGAGCGGCTCCCAGCGCACCATCGACAGGCCCGACTGCGTCAGGCGCGTCGTGCCACCCACCACGATCGTCACGAACACCAGCGCGGCGACCGCGAGGAGCCAAACGCTCAGCTGACGGGGGCAGGAACGGTCATCGACAGGTCGTGAAGGGCAGCCGCCGACGAGATCCATCCCCCGCTGACGACGGCCACGCATCGTCCCGTTGACCACGCCCCAAATCATACATTCCGTCATTCTACGAACTGAAGATTCTGACGTACTGGGAGGACGACCCGGCAACGGATGTGATCCTGCTGTACCTCGAGTCGTTCGGGAACCCGCGCCGATTCAGTCGCATCGCCCGCAGGATCTCCAGGGCCAAGCCGATCATCGTCGTCAAAGCCGGGCGGAGCGCGGCGGGGCAGCGAGCAGCCAAGTCCCACACCGCCGCCCTCGCGGCTGGTGAACGTGCTGTCG
>JANONE010000011.1:0-12821 GCA_031420675.1 Ilumatobacteraceae bacterium
ACTTTCTCGATGGCGACACCGACGACATCGTCAAGCGCCTGGAGGCCGAGATGGCCGGCGCCGCCAAGGTGCTGGAGTACGAGCGCGCGGCGCGCCTTCGCGACCGGCTGATGGCGGTGCGCCGCGCGATCGAGAAGCAGCAGATGGTCGCCGAACGCAGCGAGGACATCGACGTGATCGGCATTGCCGACGACGACCTGGAAGCCGCCGTGCAGGTGTTCTTCGTGCGCAAGGGCAGGGTGGTGGGTCGCAAGGGATTCGTCCTCGACAAGGTGGAAGAGCTGTCGCCCGGCGGCATCGTCGACCGCATCCTGGAAGCGTTGTACGGAGACGACCCGCCGGCCGGTGTCCCCAAGCAGGTACTCGTGCCGGTGGAACCGGAAGACCCGTCGACCTACGAGGAGTGGCTTACGCACCTGCGTGGCAGCAAGGTGCAGATCCGTGTCGCGCAACGCGGCGACAAGCGCGAGTTGCACGAGACGGTGACGCGCAATGCCCGCGAGGAGTTCACCCGCCATCGCATGCGCCGCGCGGGCGATCACAACGCCCGCAGCCGAGCGATCACCGAGCTGCAGGATCTGCTGGGGTTGCCCGAGGCGCCGTTGCGCATCGAGTGCTACGACATGGCGCACCTGCAGGGCACCGACTACGTGGGGTCGATGGTGGTGATGGAGGACGGCCTGCCGAACAAGCGTGAGTACCGGCGCTTCAAGGTGAAGGACGTGCCGGGGAACGACGACTACGCGGCGATGGAGGAGGTGCTCACCCGCCGGTTGCAGGCGTACCTGAACGAGCGCGACCAGCCGCTGGATGAAGAGCTGCTCGACGGCGAACGCCGCCGCCCGCGCAAGTTCGCCTACCCCCCGCAGCTGCTGGTGGTCGACGGTGGCAAGGGCCAGTTGGCGGTGGCCGATCGGGTGGTGCGGGCGCTGGGCCTGCAGGACGAGATCCCGATCGCGTCGCTGGCCAAACGTTTCGAAGAGGTCTACCTGCCGGGCCGAAGCGAGCCGGTCGAAGTGCCCCGTGGCAGCGACGCGTTGTTCATGTTGCAGCGCATTCGCGACGAGGCGCACCGCTTCGCCAACACGTTCCATCGCGAGCTGCGCGGCAAGCGGATGACCAGCAGCTCGCTCGACGGCATTGCAGGGCTGGGTGAGGCCCGCAAGAAGAAGCTGACCCAGGTGATGGGTGGGGTGAACGCGGTGAAGAAAGCGTCGCTCGACGACCTCAAGGCGTTGTCGTTCCTCCCCGATGCTGTGGCCGCAGCGATCCACGAGAAGTTCCACGGTGCGTGAGGCCTACCAGAACACCGGGTCGTCGTCCTGAGGGCGTACCAGCGTGCCGTTGCGGAAGCGCGCCACCATCCGTTCGCCCTCGCGTTGCTCTCGCAGATATCGGTTGCTCCTCACGACATGAGGCGGTGGCGCCGGCGGAGCAAGCGGGAACTTCTTGCGGGCCCCCTGACGGGTGATGCCGAGCAGCCGCCCGATGCGACCCCAGTCGTAGCCCTCCACGCGGGCAATGGCGACGGCTCGCTTGGCGAGCCAGTCGGTCTCCTCGACAAGGTTGCGGGCTGCGATGAGTGCGGCCTTTGGGTCGTCGCCGAGCGCCCGATCGATCATCGCCACAAGCTCTTTGCGGACCTGTGACATGACGGTTCCCTCCAAGAGTGTCGGTGGGGAAGCCGCATCGCTGAACATACCGGCCGAGTTGTTCGTCGCGCCGGACGCGGGTGTGCTCGCTTTCGGCCATCGACAACTGGTGTTACCGGGGTGGGAACCTGGGTTACCGCCCCAGCGCAGAGAGCACCCCCGGTGGGGCCGGGTCCGGTCTCGCTCGGGGCCTTGCCCCTGTGCGAGCCGTCTCCCACTGACTGGCTGATCACGTCGGCGAAGCGGCTCACGATGCCGCGTACGCTGGAGCCATGAACGGCAGCGGTGTGGGCAACGACTTGTGGGAAACGCACGCCGAGTGGTGGATCGACGGTTTCACGGCGGGCGCCGACCCCGAGTACGAGGAGCAGATCCTGCCGCTTGCGGCGAGAGAGTTGGCCGGCGCGCAACGGGTGCTGGATGTCGGCTGCGGCGATGGCCAGGTCAGCCGGCTCGCTGCCAAGCTCGGGGCGCAAGTGGTCGGCATCGACCCCACGTGGAACTGCGTCAGCGTGGCCAACCAGCGTGGCGGGGGAGTGTTCGCCCGCGCCGCAGCGGCGCAACTGCCATTCGCCGATGCCACATTCGATGCGGTGGTGGCATGCCTCGTGTTCGAGCACATCCGCGACGTAGATGCTGCGATCGCCGAAGTCGGCCGTGTGCTGCAGCCAGGCGGGCGCTTCTGCTTCTTCCTCAACCACCCGCTGCTGCAAACCCCGAACAGCGGCTGGATCGACGACCAGTTTCTCGACCCACCAGAGCAGTACTGGCGCATCGGGCCCTATCTCATCGAGGACGAGACGATCGAGGAGGTGGAGAAGGACGTGTTCATCCCGTTCATCCACCGCCCCCTCAGCCGCTACATCAACACGCTGTCCGACAACGGGCTGCTGCTGGAGCGCATGGAGGAACCTGCCCCGCCCGCCGGCTTCCTGGCGAAGGCGCAAGAGTATGCAGCCGCCTCCACTATTCCTCGGCTCCTATACCTCCGCACACGCAAGACGTGATCGCCGCGGCCGCGCGACCTACGATCACGCCATGGCCGACATCCTGCTCATCACCGGTATGTCCGGTGCAGGGCGTTCGGGTGCTGCGGCGGTGTTGGAGGATGTCGGCTGGTACGTGATCGACAACCTGCCGACATCGCTGGTCGACACGATCGTCGAGCTGGTCAGCAAACAAGGCAGCGACATCCACCGGCTGGCGCTGGTGGCCGGGCGCCAGCACGTGGAACTGTTGCCGAAGGTCGCGGCGCTGCGTGCCAGCGGGCACCGCGTGCGCATGCTGTTCCTCGATGCGTCCAGCACCGCGCTGGTGAAGCGGTACGACGCCACCCGCCGCAAGCATCCGCTCGACGGCGAGGCGCCCGGGTTGGTGGAGGCCATCGACCTCGAACGCGAGCTGCTGCAGCCCGTGAAGAGCGCCGCCGACCTCGTGATCGACACCTCCGATCTGAACGTGCACGAGTTGAAGGCCAAGTTGCTCGCCGCCTTCGATGAAGCGGGCGATGGCCAGCGACTGCAGATCGCGATCGAGAGCTTCGGCTTCAAACACGGGCTGCCGATCGATGCCGACGTCGTGATGGACGTGCGTTTCCTCCCCAACCCGCATTGGGAGGAAAGGTTGCGCCCGCTCACAGGGCACGACCCGGCCGTGCGCGACTTCGTGCTCGAGCGAGCGCAGGCCAGCGATTTCCTCGATCGTTTCGAGGGACTGATGCTGTCGTTGTTGCCGTCCTACGAGAACGAGGGCAAGAGCTACCTCACGGTCGCGTTCGGTTGCACGGGCGGGCGGCACCGCAGCGTCGCCGTGGCCGAAGAACTCGCTCGGCGACTGCGCGAACATGGCTACGCAGTCCGCACCGGCCACCGCGATCTCAGCCGTTGAACGAAGGCATCGCTGAGTAGGCTCGAGCGGAAATGAACTTCTCTCGAAAGGAAACGCAACCATGACGGTTCGCGTCGGCATCAACGGTTTCGGGCGCATCGGGCGCAACTTCTTCCGCGCAGCCAAGCAGCGCGGCGCCGACATCGACTTCGTGGCGGTGAACGACCTCGGTTCCCTCGATCAGATGGCGCACCTGCTGAAGTACGACTCGGTGCTGGGCGCCCTGCCCAACGAGGTCAAGGCGACCAAGCACGGCATCAGCGTCGATGGCGACGAGCTGCGCGTGCTCAGCGAGCGCGACCCGAAGAACCTGCCCTGGGGCCAGCTCGGGGTCGATGTGGTCATCGAGAGCACGGGCTTCTTCACCACGCGCGACACCGCTGCGTACCACCTGGAGGCGGGTGCACCGCTGGTCATCGTGTCCTCGCCGTGCGACGGCGCCGACGCCACCTTCGTGTACGGCGTCAACCACAAGGACTTCGACTTCAAGACGCACAAGGTCATTTCCAACGCCAGCTGCACGACCAACTGCTTCGTGCCGCTCGTGAAGGTGCTCGACGACGCGTTCGGTGTCGAGCAAGGGCTGATGCAGACCGTGCATGCGTACACCGGCGACCAGCAACTGGTCGATGGCCCGCACAAGGATCTTCGTCGTGCACGTGCGGCAGCCATCAACATCGTCCCCACGAGCACGGGCGCTGCCCGTGCCACTGCACTGGTGCTCGCCAGCATGAAGGGCAAGCTCGACGGCACCTCGCTGCGTGTGCCCGTGCCCACCGGCTCGGTGGTCGACTTCACCGCCAACCTGAAGACGGCCGCCACCGTCGCGCAGATCAACGCCGCCTACAAGAAGGCTGCGTCGTCGGGCCCACTCAAAGGCATCCTTCGCTATACGGAAGACCCCATCGTCTCCAGCGACATCCAGGGCGACCCGCACAGCAGCATCTTCGACGCGGGCCTGACGATGAGCATGGGCAAGATGGTGAAGGTGCTCTCGTGGTACGACAACGAGTGGGGCTACAGCAATCGCCTGATCGACACCACGCTCTATGCCGGCTCCAAGGTCGGCAAGCGGTCGAAGAAGTAGTAATGGCCGGCCGCATCCCCACGCTCGCCGATCTCGGCGATGTGAGCGGCAAGCGCGTGTTGGTCCGCACCGACTTCAACGTCCCCATGGAGGACGGGAAGATCACCGACGACTTCCGCATCCGCGCTGCGCTGCCCACGATCAACTGGCTCACCGAACGGGGTGCGCAGGTTGTCACCGCCTCGCACCTCGGCCGGCCCAAGGGCACGCCGAACCCGAAATACTCGATGGACGCGGTGCGCGCCCGCCTGGCCGAACTGGCCCCCGGCGTGGAGTTGATGGAGAACCTGCGTTTCGACCCGGGCGAGGAGGGCAACGACCCCGCGTTCGTGGCGACTCTGATCGACGGCATCGACGCCTATGTCGACGATGCCTTCGGCGCCAGTCACCGCGCGCATGCCAGCATCGTCGGCCCGCCGCGTACATTGCGGTCGGCGATGGGCCTGTTGCTGCAGCAGGAGGTCGAGGTTCTCCTCGGCCTGCGCGACCATCCGAAGCATCCGTTCGTGGCGGTGCTCGGCGGTTCCAAGATCAGCGACAAGCTGGGTGTGGTCGAGGCGTTGCTCGGTGTCGTCGATTCGCTCGTCATCGGGGGCGCGATGTGCTTCACATTCCTGGCTGCGCAGGGTTATCCGATCGGTGACTCGCTGTGGGAGCCCGACCAAGTGGACACCTGCAAGCGACTGCTCGCCGATTCGGTGGCCAAGGG
Organism: Ilumatobacteraceae bacterium; assembly: GCA_031420675.1. Classification (GTDB taxonomy): domain Bacteria; phylum Actinomycetota; class Acidimicrobiia; order Acidimicrobiales; family Ilumatobacteraceae; genus UBA668. The sequence goes on from JANONE010000011.1 coordinate 5,336, forward strand.
CAAGACCATTCACCTGCCGGAAGATCTCGTGGGTATCGATGCCGCGGGCAACTTCGCCACGTTCGGTGTTCGCCTTCCCGACGGCGCCAAGGGCCTCGACATCGGGCCCGGCACCGCGGCTGCGTTCAGCGACGTGATCATGGATGCTCGCACGGTGTTCTGGAACGGCCCGATGGGCGTGTTCGAGGATCCCCGGTTCGAGGCCGGAACGCGAACGGTGGCGCAGGCAATGGCCGATACGAAGGCGTTCACGGTCGTGGGTGGCGGCGACAGCGCGGCGGCGCTCGCGCAGTTCGGTCTCGACGCCGAGGTCGACCATGTGAGTACCGGTGGCGGTGCGTCGTTGGAACTGCTCGAGCTGGGCGACCTGACGGGCTCGAGGCACTGAGGGGAGCCCCGAATGCGTAAGCCGCTCATCTCCGCCAACTGGAAGATGAACCACAACCACTTCGAGGCCATCCAAACGGTGCAGAAGTTGGCATATCTGGTGGGGAAGGACGAGCTGGAGGCTGCCGACGTCAGCATCCATCCGCCCTTTACCGACATCCGCAGTGTGCAGACCGTCATCGACAGCGACAAGCTCGGATATGCGCTCGGTGCACAGCACTGCCACTTCGAGGAGAAGGGCGCGTACACCGGGGAGGTGTCGCCCGTGTTCCTCGCCAAGCTGGGCGTGAAGTACGTGATCGCCGGCCACAGCGAGCGCCGTGAAATCTTCGGTGAGAACGATGAGATGGTGAACAAGAAGGTCGCTGCGATCCAACAACACGGGATGACACCCATCTTCTGCTGTGGTGAAACGCTGATGGAGCGCGAGGCGGGAGACACCGAGTCGAAGGTGTTGGGCCAGATCCGCGCGGGTGTGGTCGGCCGCACGCCCGAGCAGATCGCCTCGCTGGTCATCGCCTACGAGCCGATCTGGGCCATCGGCACTGGCCGTACCGCCACATCCGACGATGCACAACAGGTCTGTGCGGCCATCCGTGGGTGCGTGGCAGAGATCGCCGGCAAGGCTGCCGCCGAGTCGGTGCGCATCCAGTACGGCGGCAGCGTGAAGGGCGCCAACATCGCCGAGTTGATCGCTCAGCCCGACATCGATGGCGCCTTGGTCGGCGGCGCCAGCCTGGATGCCGACGAGTTCGCGCGCATCTGCAAACTCGGCCGCTGAGCACCGCAGCGCCTCGCCGGCGGGTGAACGGAGCGGGGTGCTACCGCTCGGCAACGGTGCGTGGTACTCTCGCCACGCCCGTATTGATCGGGGAGGACAATACGAGCTGCGGAAAGTCCCTTCGGGTCAACCGCATCAACCTCCCTCCGTTTCATACCAGGAGGACCATCCACGTGAGGACCAGGAAGCGCACCAAGTTCGTTGCACTCGCTGTCGGTCTTGCTCTAGTCGCCGCAGCATGCGGTGACGACAAGAAGAGCTCGTCGACAAATGCCCCGGAGCCCACCGGCGGCACCGAAACAACCGTCGCGGACACCACGCCCGCCGACCCCACCGACACCAGCGACTCGCCGCCCGGCACGGGCGAAGCTGCGATGCGCATCACCTATACCCTGTCCGACGTCGCAGTGTGGGACGACGGCTCACCGATCACGGTCGACGACTTCCAGTGCACGCTCGATGCGATCATGAACACTCCTGGTTCGCTCAGCACCATCGGCTACGACCAGATCCTCTCGGTCGCCACCGGCGACACCGACAAGGACATCGTCGTCGAGTTCATGCAGCTGTACGCCCCCTGGAAGGGTCTCTTCAGCAGCCTGTTGAAGGCGTCGGCCACGCCGGACTGCACAGACGTGTCGGAGGCTTTCGACGGCGGCATCGATTACTCCGGCCGCGAGTGGCAGATCGACTCCTGGAACGCCGAGCAGCTGGTCCTCGTCCCGAACCCGGGCTACACCGGCGAACGCAAGGTCACCATCGAGCGCTTGGTCGTGGTTCCTGCCGAAGACGGCCCCACCGCCCTCAAGTCGGGCGCTGTGGACTTCATCTTCCCGCAGGCCTACACCGGCATCGACGCTGAGCTGGCCGACCCGAACGTGGACTCCGCCAGCGCACTGTCGGGCGCCTTCGAAGGCTTCTACTTCCAGAGCTACGACGGTCCCTTCGCCGACCCGGTGTACCGTTCCGCGTTCAGCCAGTCGATCGACCGTGACGCCATCTACCAGCAGATCTACGCACCGTTCGCTGTCGGCACCCCGCTCCTGCAGTGCGGCCCGATTGCTCCTGGCCCGTACTGCGCCGACGACTTCGCCGACACCTACAATCCCGACGCGGCCAAGACGCTGCTCGAGGACGCCGGTTGGACGATGGGTGCCGACGGCTTCTGGGCCGACAAGGACGGCAACGTCCCCGACATCCGTTGGATGATCAACACCGGCAACACCCGTCGTGAGAGCACGCAGGAGTTCCTGATCCCGAAGTTGGCCGAGGCCGGCTTCAAGGTTCACGCCGACAACTGCGAGGCGCTGCCCTGCGTGTTCGAGACCCGTCTGCCGGCAATGGACTACGACATGGCGATGTACATCAACACGGTGGCACCGGACCCCGCGTACCTGCGTAGCTATGGCTGCGACCAGATCCCGACCGAGGAGAACGAGTTCAAGGGCCAGAACAACACCGGCTGGTGCAACGAAGAGGCCACCAAGCTGCTCATCGCCGCTGACGCCGAGCTCGACGAGACCAAGCGCATCGACCAGGTGCAGGGATTCCTCCGGTTGATGGCCGAGGATCACGCCATGCTGCCGCTGCTGCAGTTCCCCAACATCGGCGCCCGCCGCACCGACCGCGTGGACAACGCCTATGGCGAGCTGGCCAACTACCGGGCGATCAACGACTGGTACCAGTGGACCGACGTTGACGGCGATGGCCAGATCATCGTCGGCGCCGAGCAGTTCCCCGATGCCGCCTGCGCCAACCCGGTCACCGAGTGCGCGAACTCGTCGTGGTACGTGTGGCTGATCGCGTTCCCGGTGCTTCCGGGCGTGTACGACACCACCAATGATCAGACGTTCGTTCCGAACGAGATCCTTGCTGGCGAAGCCACGGTAGAAGACCTCACCACAGGCTGAGTTCGACTCCAAATAGTTGTGGAATGATGGGGCCGGCCTTCGGGTCGGCCCCACTTTCCTTTTTGTAGACAGACTGTGTAGGGGGTTCCGTGCTCAGATTCATCGTTCGCCGACTGTTGTGGGTCGTGCCGACGATCGTGGTGGTGACGTTCATGGTCTACTGCGCGGTTCGAATCGGGTGGAATCCGGTGGCGTCTTACGAGCGGGCAAATCCGCGAGCATCGAAAGCGAAGCTGCAGCAGTACAGGGATGTCAACGGCCTCTACGACGGTCTTGGTGGTTACGTCAAGGGCTACTTCCAGTGGCTGGGTAACTTCGTCCAAGGTCCCGACCACTGGCCGCGTAGCATCAAGGGCCGGGCGTCGGTCTGGCCGCCGCTGCGCTATTCGATCTTCAACACGTTGCGTCTCGCCGGCATCTCGGCGGTGCTCGGCATCGGCATCGGCCTCACCGTCGGCACCCTCGCCGCTCGCAAGCCGGGCGGCTGGTTCGACAGCATCGCCAACACGACGGCGTTCTTCATCGGGGCCATCCCGCCGTTCGTCTCCGGTGTGGTGCTGCAGCTCATCTTTGCCGTCCAGCTCGGCTGGTTGCCCTTCGCCGGTGTGTACCCACCCGGTCAGCAGGGCTTCGACCTCGGATTGATGGCGAAACATCTCATCCTGCCGGTCACGGTGGTTGCCATGCAGACCATCTCCAGTTACAGCCGCTACATGCGTGCCTCGCTGCTCGACGTGAAGTCGTCCGACTACGTGCGCACCGCTCGTGCCAAAGGCCTGTCGGAGTCCACGATCTTGTTCAAGCACGGTGTGCGCAACGCCTTGATCCCCGTGGTGACCCTGTTGGGCATCGATATCGGCGGACTCCTGGGCGGCCTCATCATCACCGAGAACATCTTCAACTATCCCGGCATGGGCAAGTACTTCATCGACGCCCAGACCAAGGGCGACTTCCCGTTGCTGATGCCGTACTTGGTGATCATCGTGATCTCGGTGCTGCTCTTCAACCTCATTGCCGACGTCTCGTACGCCTACCTTGATCCGAGGATCCGTCTTGACTGATAGCACCGACTCCCTCGCGGCGGCAGACGCCGCCGACATCGATGCGCTCGAGGCGCTCAACGTCTCGATCCTCACGCCCAAGCAGCTGGCGTGGCGCCGCTATTGGCACCACAAGGGAGCGGCTGTATCTACCATCATCATGATGGTTCTGCTCGTCATCGTGCTGGCGGCACCGTGGACCGCTCGCTACGGCATCAACGCCCAGGTGGCGCCGCCCCCTGACAACGTGTTCATGGAACCGCAGAAGATCGCCTGGTTCGGTACCGACGCCATCGGCCTCGACATCTACAGCCGGCTCATCTGGGGTGTGCGCACCTCACTGTTCATCGGTGTCGCGTCGGCCATGTTGTCGGTGGTGATCGGCACCGCCGTCGGCGCCGTCGCCGGCCTTCGTGGCGGCAAGTTCGACGATCTCATGATGCGCGTCACCGACCTGTTCCTCGCCTTCCCGTTCCTCGTGGCGGTGATCATCCTGCGTGAGTTCCTCGGCAACGTCGGCTGGATCACGGCCGTCATCGGCGAGAAGACGTCGATCAAGTTCATCATCTTCCTGTTCGCGTTTTTCGGCTGGATGGGTGTTTCTCGTCTCGTTCGTGGCCAGGTGCTGGCCCTCAAGGAACGTGAGTTCATCGAGGCCGCGCGCGCCGTCGGTGCGTCGAACACGCGCATAGTGATCTCGCACCTGCTTCCCAACGCGATCGGCCCCATTCTGGTAGCGCTCACCATCTCGGTCATCGGCGCCATCGTGGGCGAGTCCACGCTGTCGTTCTTCGCGCTGGGCCCGCAGCCCGGCTCCAACTCCACCTCGCTGGGCAAGCTCATCGAGCTCTCCCGTGAGGGTGCCCGGCAGGGCAACTGGTGGCTGGTGGCCTTCCCCTGCGGCGCGCTCGTGCTGCTGGCCATCTGCATCAACTTCATCGGTGATGGGCTGCGCGACGCAGCCGACTCCAAGCTCGACACGGGGGTCTGAGATGGGCGCCGCACTGTTGTCACTGCGTGATCTGCGCGTCTCGTTCAACACCCCCAACGGCGTGGTCCAGGCCGTGCGCGGCGTCGACCTGGATGTCGCCCCCGGCGAGATGCTGGGCATCGTGGGCGAGAGCGGGTCGGGCAAATCGGTCACCTTCCTCGGGCTGATGGGTCTATTGCCCAGTTCGGCCAAGATCAGTGGCTCGGCCAAGGTCGACGGTGTCGAACTGGTGGGCGCCCCAAACAGGGTGATGCGTGCCATTCGCGGCCAGAAGATCGCGATGATTTTTCAGGATCCGCTGTCGGCGTTGAATCCGGTGTACCGGGTGGGCGACCAGATCGTGGAGATGATCCAGGCACACCAAGACCTCGACGACAAGGCGGCGGCGGTGAAGGCTGTCGAGCTGCTCGACCTGGTCGGCATCTCGCAGCCGAAGGATCGAGCCCGGCAGTATCCGCACGAGTTCTCCGGCGGCATGCGCCAGCGCGTGATGATCGCGATGGCCATCGCCAATGACCCCGATGTGCTGATCGCCGACGAGCCGACCACGGCCCTCGACGTGACGGTGCAGGCGCAGATCCTGGAAGTGATCCAACGTATCCAGAAGGAGATGCACAAGGCGATCGTGATGATCACCCACGACCTGGGTGTCATCGCGCGGGTGGCCGACCGAGTGCAGGTGATGTACGCCGGCCGCATCGTCGAGCGGGCGTCCGTCGACAACCTGTTTGCGGCGCCGACGCACCCCTACACAATCGGGTTGTTGCACTCGCTGCCGCGCGTGGGCCAGGAGCGCCTGCTGCCCATTCCCGGTCGCCCGCCCAATATGTTGCGACCGCCGGAGGGGTGTGCCTTCCGTGCACGGTGCGAGCATGCGGTTCCCAAGTGTGCTGTCGGTCTGCCCGAACTGAGGCGCATTGGCCCATCCGAGACGGCGTGTATCCGCGCCGACGAACTGAGCTTGGGTGTGACCGCATGAGCGAGCCGATCCTGGAAGTGACCAACCTGGTCAAGGAGTTCAGCGTCAGCGGATCGAACGGCCTGCGGCGCACGCGGGCGATCGTGCACGCGGTGTCGGGCGTCTCGTTCTCCCTGGGAACCGGTGAGACACTCGGCCTGGTGGGCGAGAGCGGCAGTGGCAAGACCACGGTTGGTCGTAGTGTCTTGCGCCTCACCGAGCCCACGTCGGGCTCCATTCGGTTCAAGGGACAAGAGATCGTCGGTCTCGACCGCAAGAGCCTTCGCCTCCTTCGGCGGGAGATGCAGATCGTCTTCCAGGACCCGCAGGCGTCGCTGGATCCACGGTTGACGGTCGGGTCCGCCATTGCCGAACCGCTGCGCATCCAGAAGGTGGAGGGCAACCACCATGACAAGGTCGTCGAGCTGCTCGAGCTCGTCGGCCTTGCCCCGGACCATTCTCGTCGCTTTCCGCACGAGTTCTCCGGTGGCCAGCGCCAGCGCATCGGCATTGCCCGCGCGCTGGCGTTGAACCCGTCGCTGGTCGTGCTCGACGAGCCGGTTTCGGCGCTCGACGTCAGCGTGCAGGGTGCGGTGGTGAACCTGCTCGACGATCTACAGGATCGCCTCGGCCTCAGCTATCTGTTCATCGCCCACGACCTGTCGGTGGTGCGCCACATCAGCGACGTGATGGCCGTCATGTACCTGGGCAAGATCATGGAGATCGGGCCCGCCGAAGAGGTGTACACCGCCGCGGTGCACCCCTACACGCAGGCGCTGCTCTCGGCAGTGCCCGAGCCCGACCCTGTGCTGGAACGCACTCGCCGGCGAACGGTGCTCTACGGCGAGGTCCCCAGCCCGATCAACCCTCCCACCGGTTGCCGCTTCCGCACCCGCTGCCCCATCGCCCAGGATCTCTGTGCGATGGAGGAACCCGAGCTGATCGATCGCGGCTTCGGCCACCCGGTGGCGTGCCACTTTCCCTCGCTCACGCCCGTTGTCGTGTCGAGCTCAGCTGTCTGACCGATAGGCTTTTCATTCGTGCGCGATTTCATGATGTACCTGACGCTCGTTCTGAACGTTCTGTCGCTGATCGGCCTCGTAGCTGGTGTGCTGATGCACAGCGGTCGCGGTGGCGGCCTCAGCGACATGTTCGGCGGTGTCGGCTCTACCGCGCTCGGCAGCACTGCCGCCGAGCGAAACCTCACCCGCATAACCACGGTTTTCGGCATCTTGTGGATCGGCACGATCCTGGCGCTGAGTTTCCTGTTGGTGCGATAACCCGGCTGCGATAGCCTTTATAGCTCACCACGTCGAAGTGGCGGAATAGGCAGACGCGCCAGCTTGAGGGGCTGGTGAACTTAGGTTCGTGGGGGTTCAAGTCCCCCCTTCGACACGTCAATAGTCGTACCGGCCGCCC
>JANONE010000012.1:0-5148 GCA_031420675.1 Ilumatobacteraceae bacterium
CATACACAGCTACTGAGACGGGGTTCAACATGGAGGGCACCTTAGCAACATGTGGTAAACCTCGTGCTCTGGTGCAGGCATCACCACCACGAGAAGCACCGCCCCGGCGTGAAAGTCATCGGCAACGCACATCACCTCCAACTCCGGCTGGCCAACGGCGACAACATCCACTGCCCGCCACGACATCGACCAGCAACGGCGGCGGCCTGAACGCCCCCCGGCATCGCCCACCAGCCGGCGAACAGCCACCCACACCCACCACGGCCCAGCGCCGTGGCAGCACCCGTTTTCCGGTCAGCCCGAACCACGCCCCGAGTTGGTTATCTGCCAATCATCGACTATCGTCGATTATCGATGGCTGCCATATCGAGAGACGATGCAACGACGTGGGCGACCTGGTTCAAGGCACTCGGCGACCCGACACGGATCCTGATCCTCAACCTGCTCGCCACCGAGGCCCGGCCGATGTCGGTCGCGGAGATCGTCGACGCACTCGACGTCGGCCAATCCACCGTGTCGCACCACCTCAAGATCCTGGGCGACGTCCGCTTCCTGCTCGTCGAGCGGGAATCCACCTCCAGCTGGTGGCGGATCAACGACCGGTGCATCGACTGCTTTCCCACCGCAGCAGAGCTCGTCATGGGCCGACTGCCCACCGACGCACCGTGGGACTCACCACCGGTGTGCACGACAACCGCAACAACCAGGAGGTCACGATGACCACAGCACGCAACCCAATCCACGTCGAGGTCCAAGAGCACTACGCCGCCGCCGCCAGGATGGCCGACGGTGGCGAGGCGGTGTGCTGTGGGCCCGACGAATCCAAATGGGGAATCGCTCACTACGACGAGCTCGGCGACCTGCCCGATGCCGCAGCCCTTGCGAGCCTGGGCTGCGGCAACCCCGTTGCGGTCGCCAACCTCCACCCCGGCGACGTCGTGCTCGACCTCGGCTCCGGCGGCGGCATCGACGTGCTGCTGTCAGCCAAGCGCGTCGGCCCCACCGGCTACGTCTACGGCCTCGACATGACACCCGAGATGCTCGCTCTCGCCCGACGCACCGCCACCGAAGCCGGCGTCGGCAACGTCGAGTTCCTCCACGGCCACATCGAGTCGATACCCCTGCCCGACGCCTCCGTCGATGTCGTCATCTCGAACTGCGTCATCAACCTCTCCCCCGACAAGCCCACCGTGTTCGCCGAGATGTTCCGTGTGCTCCGGCCCGGCGGGTCCATCGGGGTCAGCGACGTCGTCACCGATGACCACCTCACCGCCGACGAACGGCTCGAACGAGGTTCCTACGTCGGCTGCATCGCCGGTGCCCTTCCGATCACCGAATACGAGACCGGGCTCCGTAATGCGGGCTTCTCGGACGTCACGATCACGTTCACCAACACGGTCGGCGACGGGGTCCACAGCGCGATCGTGAAAGCCGCCAAACCCGCCGCCCGGTGAGCGGCACCCGGCCGATCAGGCCTCCGTCGATGGGTTCGACGACCTCGACAGGGGCGCCTCGGCGCGCTCACGAACTGCGCGGAGCATCCCCGGAAAGATGAAGCGGTGGAAGGGGCGCACGGCGTCCCAGTAGAGGTAGCCGAGGATGCCGCGCGGCTCGTAGAGCGCCGTCTGCTCCACACGGGCTCCGCCGTCGTCGGGCAGCACTTCGAACTGCAGCCACGCCCGACCCGGAAGCTTCATCTCGGCACGCAGACGCAGCAGGTGCGGCGGCTCGACGGCCTCGACGCGCCAGAAGTCGAGCGGATCACCGGCGCGCAGTTCTCGCGGGTGCCGGCGACCGCGGCGCATGCCGACCCCACCACACATCCGATCGATCAAGCCGCGCAACTGCCACAGCCAGTTGCCGGACGGCCAGCCCTCCTCGCCACCGAGCGCGCTGACCACCTCGAACACTCGCTCGGGGGAAGCCGCAACCCGGCACCGGTGCCGCTCCAGCAGCATCCCTTCGTGGGCAGCCAGCAGACGGCCTTCGGATTGGTCCTGGCTCAGGCTGGCCAGGCTGGAGGCCCAGGTGGTCTCCACATCGTCGGTGGCGAGTCGGGCCATGGCGCGCTGCACAGCCTCGTCGTAGCCCATCGGGCGCACCTCGAACTCGCGCAAGGCCCGCTGGTCACGAACCACGACCTCGGTCCGCAGGCTTTCGATCAGAGGGTGGGCCATGCGATACGGGATCGGCGTCACCAGGCCGACGAACATGCTGCTCAGCTCCGGGCGCGGTACGGATATGGCCACGATCACGCGTCGTAGGCCCCGCAGATGTGCATAGTGCAGCATCATCTCCCGATAGGTCAGGACGTCGCGCCCACCTATCTCGTACACGCCTCTGGGGTCGTCATGGTCGAGGACCCGCACCAGGTAGTCGAGTACGTCGCGGACGCTGATCGGCTGGCAGCGAGTGTCGACCCAGCGCGGCGTCACCATGACGGGCAGTCGTTCCACAAGGTGGCGGATCATCTCGAAGCTGGCCGAGCCGGAGCCCACGATCACGGCTGCACGGAACTCCACCACCGTCACGCCGGAGGCGTCGAGCGTGCGCCCCACTTCCTGTCGTGAGACGAGGTGCGGGCTGTGCACTTCCTCGGGTCGGCCGAGCCCGCCGAGGTAGACGATCTTGTGCACACCGGCCTCCGCGGCGGCGCGTCCGAACGCCTCAGCCATGAGCCGGTCGCGCTCGCGGAACGCTTCCCCCTCGGCCATCGAGTGCACCAGGTAGTACGCGACCTCGATGCCGTCCAGTGCGGACGGCAGATCCAATGGGTCGGCCAGGTCGCCTCGTACCACCTCGACGTCGGGCCAGTCGCGCCCCGACAGCCGGTCGGGGTCGCGCGCCACACACCGCACCCGATGGCCGCGCGCGAGCAGCCGCGGCACCAGCCGCCCGCCGATGTAGCCAGTGGCGCCGGTAACCAGCACATGCACAGGTCGGTCGGTGGGTTGCACGTTCACCCGCGCCGCAATGATCGTCAATCGATGATCCGGTGACGCAACGCCAACGCCACGGCATGAGCTCGATGCGTGGCACCCAGCTTGTCGAAGAGGGTGCGCAGGTATGTCTTCACGGTCGACTCGGCTATGCCGAGCGCCACCGACGCCTGCTTGGTGGACATTCCATCGGCGACGAGCTGGAGAACCTCCCGTTCCCGAGGCGACAAATCCAACTCACCGTCGGGCTCGCTGAAAGCTGCGAACTTCCGCAGGAGCGGGCGGGTGATCTCGGCTTGGAGGTAGCCGGCGCCGTCCGCGGCCGCCTGCACTGCGCGGATCAACTCCTCTCGTGACACTGTCTTCAGCAAGTAACCGGCAGCGCCGTGACGCAGTGCTTGCTCGACGTATTCGGGGTCGTCGTGGAAGGAGAGGATCAGGACGGTTACCGCAGGCCACTTCTGACGTACCTGCTTCAACGTCTCGAGCCCGCCCATCTCCGGCATGTTCATGTCGAGCAGCATCACGTCGGGTTGGATCGACTCGAGTAGCTCGAGCGCTTCGCGGCCGTTGGAAGCCTCGCTGACGATCTCGAGACCTTCTGCGTTGCGCAGCATGAAGCGAAGGCCCTCACGGAGCACCTCGTGATCGTCGACGATCATCAGCCGTATCGTCGTCACGAGCTCTCCTCGAGGGGGATGCGTGCGCGGATCTTCGTGCTCCCGGCAGTACTGACGACCTCGAAGGAGCCCCCCAGAACCTCGGCTCGCTCCCGCATCAGCCACATACCGAGGCCGTCGCCTCGTCGTTCGGAAATACCGATCCCGTCGTCAACGACCTCGAGTGTGATGTGACCATCGTCTGTCGTCACCGACAGCCGCGCCATACGCGAACCTGAGTGCTTCACGATGTTCATCAGCGCCTCCTGGGCGATGCGGAACAGCGCCATTCGTGACGCTTCCGACTGCTCTGGGAAGTCGGCCAGATGGAGTTCGACCCGAAGGTCGTACTGGTCGCGCATTCGCTCGACAAGGCTCCGCAGCGAGGCCGCGAGGCCGATGTCGTTGATGAGCGACGGGTGAAGCTCCTGCAGCAGCCGGCGAAGCTTCCCACTTGAAACCGACACGAGCCCCTCCAGCCTGTGAAGCTCATCCACCACCTCCGCGCGCTCGCCCGTCAGGCAACCTCGGATGCTGAACAACACACGGTGCAGGTCCTGGCCGAGGCCATCGTGGATCTCTCCGACGATCCGCTGTCGTTCATTCTCCTGGGCGGAAACCAACCGCTGCATGACTTCTTGCAGTCGGGCGCGGCTCGTCTCCAGGTCTTCGTACAGGTCCGCACGATGTGTGGACACGCCCAACTCCTCGACGGATGCCTGCAGCAGGGCCTGGGCAGCCGTGTGGTCGTCGTGCGCGGGGACGCAGCCGGCGATGACGAGCGAGCCGGTCGCGACCGATGTTGTCGCCTCGACCCGCGTGCACGGTGTCGCCGAGTTGCCGGCGCCCGCCCCGGCGCCGGCCGGGTTCCCTTGGGTTGCCAGCAGGCTTGCCGTCCCGTCGTGATCGGTGTGGGTGAGCGTGACCCATTCGAAGCCCGTCGACGCGTAGAGCTGGCGCACGGTCTCGGCGATGATCTCGTTGCGATCGAGAGTCTTGGCCGTGGCTCGCACTATGTTCAGCAACGTCGACAGATCGGCTGAGCGGCTCTCGGCCTCCCGCCGCCGCCGCTGCACAGAGGCGATCAGCCCCCCGAACACCGACACGAGGAAGATCGCCAAGAGGCCCAACCCTGCTCCGACGGCGACCCGGACAGTGCGTCGAGTCTCGGTCACTGCCGCATTGTGCTCGTCGAGCAGGTGGTACACCTCCCAGACAGCCAGCAGTTCGCCGTCGTCGGCACGCACCGGAACGTAGGTTTCCAGTAGCCCGCCGCTGAACTGGTCACGTTCCAGCTCGTTCTCCTCGGCGGACAGATCGGATACTTGCGACGTCGGCTGGAACAGGTTCTCGAACTCCGCTTCCGGATCGAACTTCTTCCCGATCAAGGTTTCGTCGTCGGAGTAGAGAATTGTCCCGTCGGGAGCCCACAACTTGACGCGGACGAAATCCCTGCGGAGGAGCGCCGACTCCACGAAGGCGTCGAGAGCGGTGAAATCCGTCATGCCCGGCACCACCAGCGCCTCGGTCTCGGTGAGCGCGGTGAGTAC
>JANONE010000013.1:0-3149 GCA_031420675.1 Ilumatobacteraceae bacterium
GTGCCGTCGTTGGGCGGGGCGCTGGTTGGTTGCGGATCGGAAGCTGAACTGGTCGCGTCATCACCACAGGCAGCGAGAACTGCCGCGCTGCCAGCGGCAGCCAGGAAATAGCGGCGAGAAAAATTCACAGCGTCGACTGTACTGCTGTTGCGTCACCGATTCCCAGCGTGCGAGTCTCCCCTGCGATGACGATCGCTACGGACGAGCGAAACCGCAGGTCGAGGCGCAGAACCCTACTGGGCGGCGGCCTGGCACTGGTCGTCGTCTACGCAGTTGGCGCAGTCGTGCGGGTGCCCTACGTCGAGGACGATCTGAGTACTCGCGTCGAGCGACGACTCGCTGCCGAAGGCATCGTGGTACAGGCCCAATTCTCCGGTCAGGACGGCATCTTACGCTGCGCCGGACGGTTGGCGAACCCCGGCGCAGCGGTCTCGTTCGCGCTGGGCGTGTGGGGTGTGCATGGCGCCACCCTGCGGGCTTCCTGCGGCACCGGCGGCGTCCCCGCCGATGCCACCACCACTGCGATGGATGCCACCACCACGGTCGCACCAACGACCTCTGCGCCCGCAAGCTCGACCGGCGCCGCCACGACCAGCCCCGCCAGCACGACCAGTCCGGCCACGACCAGCACGGAGGCGGCAACGGTGCAGTTCGGCGCGCAGCTGGTCGATGGCCGGCTCGTCCTTGCAGGCACGGTGAGCAGCGATCTCGAACGTCTCGCGCTTGTGGAGCGAGCCGCCGGCGCGGTCGACCCGGCCAACGTCGCCAACCAACTCGCGGTCGACCCTTCGGCCGTCACCGTGCCGGCCGACCGGTTCACGGCGTTCCTCGACCTCCTCGGTCTCATGCCCCTGAACCTCGTTGCTGCTGACCTGGAATGCACCGGCGTGGAAGTCTCCGTTCGTGGCTCGTACGCCGACGACGCGTTTCGTGCCTCGTTCGGGTCAGCAGCCAAAAGGGTCGGCGTGGCCGCCGCACTCACGGAACGCAAGCCGGCCACCACTCCCCAAGCGGCAGCACTGGAGGCCGAGCTGAACGCGCTGGTTGCTGCTGAACCGATTCTGTTCGACAAGGGCAGCACCAACATCAGTGCCTTCTCGGTGGCGACGGTGCAGAAGGTGGCCGGCATGGCCAAGCGCTATGCGGGCGTAACCATCGAAGTACAAGGTCATACCGACAGTGAGGGCGACCCGGGCCGCAACCTCACCCTCAGCGAGCAGCGGGCGGGGTCGGTGCTCGCTGCGCTCGGGGCGCTGGGTGTGCCGGTGGCCGATCTGACGGCGAAGGGCTTTGGCATGACGCAGCTCCTCACCGATGCCAATGGCAACGAGATCCCCGACAAGAGCCGGCGCGTCGTCTTCGGCGTGACGGTCGTCTGAACGAACTGATCAAGAGAGGCAAAGGTGTCGTACACACTCGCAAAGTGGGCGCTGTGGCTGATCGCCTCCGCCGTCATCGGTCTCATCGCCGGCTGGTTGCTGCGCGGCCTTCACCGCCCTGGGGTCGCCGAGCCGTCAGACGAAGGAGCAGCCGAGCTGGCGCTGCTTCGTGATCGCGTCGCCAACCTCGAGCCGGAAGCGGCCGATCGCCGACGGCTGCACCTCGAATTGGAGGAATGCCGGGCGAGCGCAGTGAAGGCGGAGCGAGCGGCGGAATCGCGAGCGGCCGTCGCTGCCGTCGCCGACGCCAGGCCCGACTCTGGCGTGGTGGCCGAGCGCGATCGCCTCGCCGCCTTGGTGGGCGAACAAGAGCTCACGATTGGCGATCTAAGGGCACGGCTGTGGAACCACGAGGCGCGCATCGGCGAGCTGCAGGGCCGGCTGGCCAACCAGCACGCGGCGACCGCCCCGCCGGAACCAGACCTCGAAGCCGGAGCTGCGGTGCTCGGCGAGAAGGTCCGCTTCAACGACCTCACGGTGGTGGACGGCATCGGCCCCAAGATCGCCTACATGTTGCACTCCAGGGGTGACATCAAGACCTGGTGGGACCTGCACAACGCCGACGCCGAGCTGCTGCGCTCGTTGCTGGCGGCGGCGGGCCCGCGGTTCCAGATCCACGACCCGAGCAGTTGGCCGCAGCAGGCTGGGCTGTTGGCACACGGCCAATGGCAGGAGTTCAAGACGTTCATCGACGGCCTGAAGGGTGGCAGCGACGGCGTGAAGGGTGGCAGCGTGGCGGAGTGAGTTCGCCCACCCTTGGCCTCACGGTCGATGTTCGTCGGGCCGGCCGAATGCCGCCAGCCGGCAAGGTTCGAGTGTGGCGTTGGCCTACGATGCGGGCATGAGCAAGCCTCTCGGCCCCTACACCCCCGTCGTGCGCGCCGGCGATTGGATCATCGTCAGCGGGCAGCTGGGCCTCAAGGACGGTGTGCTCGTGGATGGCGGCGTGGCCGCGCAGACCGCGCAGGTCGTCGAGAACCTGAAGGCGCAGCTGGCCACGATGGATGCCACCGTTGCCGACGTCGCCAAGACCCTGTGCTTCCTCACCGACATGGACACCTTCGCCACCTTCAACGAGGCCTACGTGGCCGGCTTCGGCGACAGCCGCCCGGCGCGAAGCACGATCGGCGTCGCTGCCCTGCCTGCGGGTGGCGCGGTGGAGATCGAGGCTTGGGCATTCAAGCCCGCATCGGTCGAAGTTGTAGGGTGACGCCGTGCCCGGCGCCATCGCCATCATCGTGACCCTGCTCATCTTCCCCGTGATCGCCATCATGGGGTCCGTCACCATCGCCGCACTGCTCGGCTTCCTGCTCAACCGCGACGGCGAGCAGCGCAACGAGGGCAGCGAGCTCCTCGACACGAACTACTGACTCACTGTCAGGCGTAGATAGCGTGGTGGCGCCGCCGCCTCCACGGGTTGCGGCCACGACCCCGGGCCGCTTGTAACGGTGCCGGGGTCACTTCGTTCCCACGCGTGGCCCACCACACAGCTGGCAGACTGGCGGCCATGCATCAGCACGACGCAGCAACCGAGGTGCTCACGCACGCGATCGTTCGTTACGCCGAGGACCGGGTGCGTATGGAGCCTCCGCTCGACTATCTGCGGCGCCAGGCCGAGCGCTGCACCACCCTCTACGGAGTGCCGACGATGTTCCTCGCCGAGCTCACGGAGCTTGAGGCGGCTTCGTACGATCTCGGCTCGCTGCGCCC
>JANONE010000014.1:0-20522 GCA_031420675.1 Ilumatobacteraceae bacterium
GTACGAGGTCGATGTCCGACGCTGGGGCGGCGAAGTCTTGTGGCGGGCGGAGGAACTGAGGGGCGTGGCTCATCCGACCCCAGCCGACGCCGACGCGCACGGGTGCGGTTGGCCGGCCGGGGCGAGCGTGCCAATCGGCGCCCACTGGCGCAGCGGCGTGTACCTCGTCACCCTGCACGCGCACGGAGCCGTCCACGACCGGGCTGTGAGTCATGCGATGTTCGTTGTGCGCGCGCCTGCTGCCGGGGCCGGGGCGAAGGCTCTGCTGGTGTTGGCGACCAACACGTACAACGCGTACAACGACTGGGGCGGGTGCAGCCTGTACACGGGCGGGCACCAGGTGTCGTTCGATCGGCCGTTCGGGCGCGGCATGATCACGCGACCGCACACCGAGCGCGACGATCGCAAGGCCCGGCCTACCCACCGCGGCGAGCAGCCCGACGTGGATGGCGCGATCTATCAGCAATACAGGGGCGAGCACGGCTACCCGGCCTACATCGGGTCGGCTGGCTGGTTCACCTACGAGCGTCGGTTCGTGGAGTGGGCCGAGGCCAACGGCGTCGAACTCGACTACGCGGTGTCGAGCGATCTCGAAAACGATCCCTCCGTGCTCGACGGTTACGCACTCGTGCTCGGTGTGGGGCACGACGAGTACTGGTCGGCCGGCCAGCGCGATGCCGTCGAGGCACACGTGGCCGGTGGTGGCAACTACGCCAGCTTCTCCGGCAACACGATGTTCTGGCAGGTGCGGTTCACCGACAATGGCCGTTCGATGATCGGCCACAAGTACGCCGCGCACCGCAACGACCCGGTGGTGGGCACCCCCGACGAGCGGTCGCTGAGCGGCCTGTGGTGCGACCCGCTGGTGGGCCGACCCGAGTGGAGCTTCCTCGGCGCTGGTTCCGCGTTCGGGCTGTACAGCCGGTTCGGGCAGGCCACACCCCGTGGTTCGGGGGCCTTCACCGTGTACCGCCACGACCACTGGCTGTTCGAGGGCACCGGGCTGCGCTATGGCGATCTGCTGGGCCGCGACGATGGCGTCGTGGGTTACGAAACCGTCGGCTGCCGGCTCGGGCTCGACGACTTCCAGTTGCCCGTCGCGGTGTCGTTCGAGGTTGGTGGCGGCACGACGCCGGCCGCGATGGAGGTCGTTGCGTTTACACCATCATCGAACCTCGGCCATGGGGAATCGCCGGCGTCGGTGGCCTCGACCGCCGACCAGGACGACCTCGAGTTCATCGCCGAGCGCGTGTACGGACGCATCGACGCCGACACGCTCGCCCGCGCCCGCTACGGCAACGCAGTCATGCTCACCTGCCGGCCGTTCGGCTCGCCCGCGGGTGACAGTGGGAGCGCCGGGGGCGCACCGACGGGCCAAGTCGTCACCATCGGCACCACCGACTGGGTCTTCGGCCTTCACGACCCGGCCGTGTCACAGGTGACCGCCAACGTGCTGCGCCGGCTGACCGCGTGAGCAGTCCGCCGTATTCAGGCGTTCAGGCGTTAAGGCGTTCAGGCGTTCAGGTCGGTATCACTTCGCCGAAGCTGATCGCCATGTCGCGAGCCGTCGACATCGTGTCGCAATCCAACGGCACCGTCTTCTGGCGGCCGGTCACTTCGCTGAGCGGCACGAACTTCACAGTCGGGGAATGCAGTGCCACCATGATTCCGTCCTGACCCTCGTCCAGCGCACGCACCGCAGCGGCACCGAAGCGCAGGCCCAGCAAGCGGTCGAAGGAGGTCGGCGTACCGCCGCGCAGCAGGTGGCCCAGCACCACCGTGCGGGCCTCCTTCCCCGTCAGCATCTCCAATTCGGCGGCCACCTTCTCGCCGACACCACCCAAGCGTTCGGCCTGCCCGACTGCCTTGCCCAGCACCGACACGCTGCCGCCCACGCGACGAGCGCCCTCGGCGACGACGACGATCGAGAACTTCGCGCCACGTACCTCGCGCTCGCGAATGGTGGCGGCGACAGGCTCGAGCTCGTAAGGGATCTCCGGGATCAGGATCGCGTGAGCCCCGCAGGCGACGCCGGCGTTGAGCGCGATCCAGCCCGCGTAGCGGCCCATCACCTCCACCACGATCACCCGACCGTGTGAGGTGGCAGTCGAGAACAAGCGGTCGATGCACTCCGACGCGAAGCCCACTGCCGTGTCGAAACCGAACGTCGCGTCGGTGCCTTCGAGATCGTTGTCGATCGTCTTCGGCACGCCGATCACTCGCAGACCGGCCTCGGACAGATGGTGGGCGATGGCCAGCGAGCCGTCGCCACCGATGGTGATCAGCGCATCTATCTCGTGCTGCGCGAACAATGCCAGCAGCTCCGGGGTGCGATCCACTTCCCGCCAGCTGCCATCGGGCTGCTGCACCGGATACGCAGTCGGGTCACCCCGATTGGTGGTGCCGATGATCGTGCCCCCCTGATGCGCGATGCCACGCACATGAGCGCGAGTGAGCTGCACCAGCCCGCCCTCGGGATACAGCTCGGGAAACAGAAGACCGTTGAAGCCGTCGCGGATGCCGACGACATCCCAACCACGGTTGACCGCCGCCAGCGTCGCCGCACGGATGACGGCGTTCAGACCAGGCGCATCGCCGCCACCTGTCGACAGGGCGATGCGACGGATCGGGCGTTTCATTCCGCCGACCCTAGCCAAGCCGCAACCTGCGCAAGTTGAGCACGCACCTACGCCGTGATCGACGTCGGTCCGTTGATGAAGCAGAACTCGTTGCCCTCCGGGTCCGACATCACCTGGAAGCCGCCCAGTTCGTCGTAGACCACCTCGCCGAGACGACGGGCACCCGCGCTGACGGCCGCAGCCACGGCCTCCTCCATGTCACTGACGTCGACATCGAGGTGGACACGGTTCTTCACCGACTTCGACTCCGGTACCAACTGGAACGAGACGGTGATACCGGTCAGCGGTTCCAGTGCCACCCACTCGTGGCTCTGTCGTACGACATAGCCACCGAGCACGCGCTGCCAGAACTCGGCAAGCTGCAGCGGGTCGTGGCAGTCGATCACCACCTCACCAAGCCGACCGATCATGCGCGGTCACCGAAAACACCCAGGTCGATTGTCATGGGGTGCAGCGTAGAACGAGGGCGTAGTCTTGGCCAGATGCCGGACCCCGTCACCCAGCGACCCGCCACACGGGCCATCACCGCCGGCCGAGGGCACAGTGGCCGCTCGCTCGCGCCGGCGTTGTGGGCGAGCAGCGTCTGGCAATCGACCGACCTGAACGACGCCCGTCGTCGTGCCGCCGGCGTGAGGTCGGGCGAGTTCTACGGTCGGTATGCCAACCCCACGGTCGCTTCCTTCGAGGAGGCGGTCGCCTCCCTGGAAGGCGCCGACTCATCACTCGCCTTCGCCAGCGGCATGGGCGCGATCAGTTCCGTCATCCTTGCCCTGTGCAGCGCCGGCGACCACATCGTCGCTCAACGCCAGCTGTACTCGGCCACCCTCGCTTTCCTGCAGGGGCCATGTGCCCGCTTCGGCATTGAGGTCACCTTCGTCGACGGCACCGAACCGGGCGCGTTCGCCGCCGCCTTGCGGCCCGGTCGCACGATGCTCGCGATCGCCGAGACCCCGTCGAACCCACTGTTGGAACTGGTCGACCTCGACGAATTGGGCGCATTGCGCGGCCCCCTCACGCTCGTCGACTCCACGTTCGCGACGCCGCTCGGCCAACAGCCGCTCGCTCACGGCGTCCACCTGTCGCTGCACTCGGCCACCAAGGGCATCGCCGGCCACAACGACGCCACGCTGGGGGTGGTCAGCGGCGAACGCGACCTCATCGACAGCATCTGGTCGTACAGCGTGCTGCACGGCGCGACGCCCTCACCGTTCGATGCACTCAACGCGTTGCGCGGCATGCGCACTCTGGCCGTGCGCACCAATCACCAGGCGGCCGGCGCGCTGCACCTCGCCGGGTCGCTGCAACGCCACCCGGCAGTCAGCGCTGTGCACTACCCGGGCCTGCACACACACCCGCAACACGACCTCGCCAAGCGCCAGATGCGGCACTTCGGCACTGTGCTCGCGATCGACCTCAAGGGCGGCCAACCCGCCGCCGAACACCTGCTGTCCCACCTGCACCTGGTGCGTGTGGCCACATCGCTGGGCGGCCCGGAGACGCTGGCGTGCCACCCGCGCACCACCACACACGCCAGCCTCACCGACGACGAGGCCGCCGAACAGGGCGTCTCCGGCGGCCTGCTACGCATCTCGGTCGGGCTGGAAGATGCAGCCGACCTGCTGGCCGACATGCTGCAGGCGTTGGCCGACATCGCGACCTGAGTGACTGTCGATCGATGGCCCACATCCTTCTGCTCCACGGGCTCGGCGGCACAGCGCGCACGATGCAACCGTTGATCGACGGATTGACCGCGCTCGGCCACACCACGCAAGCGCCCACTCTGCCCGGGCACGGCACCGAACCGGAGGCGTTGAACGGCGTCGGTTGGGCAGACTGGTCGGATGCCGCCGGGCGGTGGCCGGCCGACGTGATCGTCGGCCAATCAATGGGTGGCTCGCTCGCACTCGCACTCGCGGCCCAGGGCCGGTGCCGAGCAGTGGTCGCGATCAACCCCCCGGCCCCCGACCCCGACGCCGTCGATGGCCTGCAGTGGCGGCAGTCTCGCGGCCAGGATTGGGTGGACGGCCCGCCCCTAGCCGACGGTGAGGATGGGTACACCCGGCTGCCGATCGGCGCCTTGTTGGAAATGGCCATCGGCACGCTGGGCACCGACCTCGCGGCCGTAGCGGTGCCGTTGCTGTTGGTCACCAGCGCTCACGACGACGTCGTCGACCCGTGCAGCGCCGACCTCATCGCTGCCGCCGTCAGCGGCCCCGTGACGCGACTGACTCTCGAACACAGCGGCCACGTCGCCAGCCTCGGTCCCGACCGCGGCGCGCTCGTTGCCGCCATCGCTGCGTTCTGCAGGAGGTCTCCGGACGGCGTAGCGTCGATCACCTGACGGCGATGGCCAGGTGCCGTCATCGGCAGCGACACGGGGTTACTGTTCGCGAATGCGCAACCGTTCAAGAGTCGGTCTCGCCGCCCTCCTTCTCGTCGGCTCCTGCAGCGGCGACGGCTCGTCGACCTCGAGCAGCACCGACACCGCTACGCCCGTCGGCACGGATGCGGCGACCACCACGGCGACAGCAGCGCCCGGCTACTCGGCGCAGATCACCCGCACGGAGTACGGCATTCCGCACATCGTCGCCGATGACTGGGGCGGCCTCGGCTTCGGCCAGGGCTATGCGTTCGCCCAGGACCGAGCCTGCACCCTGCTCGACCAGATCATCAAGGTGCGCGGTGAGCGGGCGAAGTGGTTCGGCCCCGGCGACAACGACGCCAACATCGACTCCGATTTCGCGTATCGCCACCTGCACCTGTGGGACGACGCCGACGAACGCTTCGGCCACCAGTCGGAGCGGGTCACCGACATGGTCACCGGCTACGTCGCCGGCTTCAACGCCGCACTCGAAGCCGAAGGCCCTCACGGTTGGTGCGAGGGTGGGGATTGGGTGTTGCCGATCACCACCACCGACCTCTACGCGAACCTCAACGACATCACCCTGTTCGCCAGCGCCGGCAACCTGATCGGCCCGATCGCGACCGCTCGGCCGCCGGCGGGGACACCCCCGACCCAACCTGCTGACACGACGCTCCCCGACACGACGCTCCCCGACACGACAAGCACCCTCGGCAGCAACGGTTGGTCGATCGGCGCAGCAGGCAGCGAAAGCGGTGGCGGCATGTTGATCGCCAACCCGCACTTTCCGTGGGAGGGCGAGAAGCGCCTGTGGGAAAGCCAACTGACGCTCACCAGCGGCGAACTGAACGTGTACGGCGTGGGTCTCACCGGCGTGCCCGGCGTCCTGATCGGTTTCAACGATCAGGTCGCCTGGACGCACACGGTGTCGGCCGGGTACCGCATGACGCTCTACGAACTGTCGCTGGTGCAGGGCGATCCGACGAGCTACCTGTACGGCACGGACACCAAGGCGATGATCGCCGAGGACATCGTCATCGACGTGCGGCGAGCCGACGGCAGATTCGAGAAACAGACCCGCACGATGTACGCGAGTCACTACGGCCCGATGCTGAACCTGCCTTTCGGTTGGACCGACGCCACCGCCTACACGATGCGCGACGCGAACATCGACAACACCGACATCCTCGAACAGTTCTTGGGGATGGGCGCGGCCACCGGCATGGACGAGTTCATCGACGCTCATCGCACTGTCAACGGCATCCCCTGGGTGAACACGATCGCGACCTCCGCCGACGGTCGCGCCTGGTACGCCGATACGGCCGCGACGCCCAACCTGTCCCCGGAGGCGATCACGGCCTGGCAGGCGGAGGTGTTCTCCGGCGGCCTCGCCAAGACCGTGCTCGACAACGGAGCGATCCTGCTCGACGGCAGCGACCCGATAAACGAGTGGGTCGACGACCCGGGCGCCACGCGACCGGGCATCTTGCCATTCGATCAGCAGCCTCAGCTCGAACGCAACGACTATGTGTTCAACTCCAACGACTCACATTGGCTGGCCAACCCGGCGCAGCTGCTCACCGGGTATTCGCCGCTCACTGGCGCGGAGGGCGTGCCACAGTCCAGCCGCACGCGCCAGAACGCGATCCTGCTCGCCGATCCGTCGCTGCGCGGCGACGACGGCAAGTTCAGCTTCGAGGAACTGCAGGCCGCCTGGTTCTCCAACCGGGCACTGCACGCGGATCTGCTGCGCGATCAGGTGGTGAAGGCCTGCGACGAGCAAAAGGTGGTGTTGGTGGAGGGCCTTCCCTTCGACATCACGCCAGCGTGCGCTGTGCTGCGCGCATGGGACGGCCGGCTGGACAACGGCTCCAGGGGAGCTGTGCTCTGGCGCGAGTTCCTGGCCTCGTTCACGCGTGACGACCGCATCACTGCCGGCGATCTGTATTCAGTGCCGTTCGACGCTGGCGACCCTGTGGGCACGCCGAACACGATCGCCGAGAAGACGGTCACCATCACCAACAACCTGGCCGCGGCGATGATGGGGTTGGAGTCGCAGGGTTGGGCGCTGGACATCCCACTCGGCGACGTGCAGTTCGACGGGCGCGCGACCGACGAACGCATCTCCATCCCCGGCGGCACCAACCTGGAAGGCGCCATCTCGATCGTCGATTGCTGCAGTGGCGCCAACACGTTGGCCCCCAAGGGCGACTCCGGCGACAACATCGACGGCCGCTACTTCACCAGCAAGGGCTACCCGGTCAGCTTCGGTAACAGCTTCGTGATGACACTCGAGTTCGCCGCCGACGGCCCACACGCCGAGGCGATCCTCACCTACGGCCAGCCCGACGACCCGACCGACCCGAACTTCACCGCGCAGACCAAGGTCTACTCCGGCAAGAGCCTGCGAGCCGTCCTGTTCACCCCGCACGAGGTGACAGCCGGTGCTGTCGGCGCGACGATGACGGTCACCGGCGAGCGTCAGTGGTAGTACGGGTTCTCGCCCGAGGTGTGATCGGTGAGATCGCGCACTCGCTCGATCGCGGGAAGTGCCTCGACGATCATGGTCTGCACACCTTCCAGCATCGTCATGCGGCTCATCGAGCAACCCTGGCAACCGCCACCCATGGTGAGGTAGGCGGTGCCTTCGTTGTCGTGGCCCACGTAGGTGACGAACCCGCCGTGCGCGGCAAGCGCGGGGTTGACCTCGGTGGTGACGAGGGCCTCTACCTCGGCGCTGAGTGAATCGTCGTGCACCAGCCCTTCCACCGTCGGCGCCTGCGGCTTGTTGGGGTTGCGGATGATGAGGCCGGCCGACGAGGTGTGGTCGAGCGTGGCCCCCTCCAACAGATCGAGACTGGCGCCCGGGATGATCACCTTCAACGTCGTCACCTGCTGGTCATCGTCGGCGGCCGTGTGGGTGCGCACCTCGTCGGTGAACGCGGCCTTGGTGACGACATCGAAGCTGAGGTCGTACTTGAAGTCTTCACCCGGCTGGCTGATGATCTCCAGCCGCAGGCCGAGCCGATCGGCGTCGGGCTCGGTGTCGCGCAGCGCGGCAAGCTCGGACAGCGCATTCGGGGTGATCGTGATGATCGAACTGGTGGTTTCAGCGGCGAGAGGGCTCACCCGTTGAAGGCTAGCGTTCGTTTCGCTACGCAACCATGTGCCCGCGTGGGGAACCAGCCGGATCGCAGACGATCACGCCAGCTGGATCACCTCTCGCCGGAACGGGACATCGCCAGTGGGGCGGGCGGGCGCCTGCAGCTCCTCGGCGTACAGCCGACCGTTGTACACGGCCTCGGCAATCGTGCCCGGCGACCAGGCGTCGCCGATGGCCTGCACGTTCGCGAAGCCCAGGACCTGTAGCTCACCCACCAGCGCATCGTCGGGCAGCCGGAACGTCACCGAGACGATGGCGTCGGCGGCGAACCCTCGCTCGCTCCCGGTGTAGGCACACGCGAGCCGCGCGGTATCGCCCTCGTGGTGCATGACCACGGTGTCGGTGAGCACCTCCACGCCGGCCTGCACCAGGCGGCGATGGACCTTGTGCTGCTCCATCGTGTTCACGGTCCACGCCGACACCTTCGACTCCGGCGTGACGATCGTGACCTGGAAGCCTTCGCCCGCGAGCAGCTCGGCCAGCACGCCGCCGAGGTAGAACAGCTCGTCGTCGTACACCACCACCCGGGTGCCCGACGGGCGGCGGCCGGCGAACAGGTCGTCGGGTGTGAGCACTGTCGACATCGATGCGTCGAACACACCAGTGGCGTGGAAGCGGCCGAGCCCGTCGGCGCGCCACGACGCGCCGGTGGCCACGGCCACGTGGGTGAAGTCGTAGGTCACGATCTCCTCCGCAGTCATCAGGCTCTCCAGCGTGACGAGCACGTTGTCGAGCTGGCGCAGTTGCGAGATCCGATGGTCGGCGACGCGCCCCCACTCGGCGAGGCCGGGCAGTCTGGCCTCATGCAGCACACGGCCGCCCAACATGCGTGACGCCTCGGTGAGCACCACCTCGTAGCCGCGGCGCCCCAACCACAGCGCAGCCTCCAGCCCGGCCGGGCCCGCGCCCACGATCAAGACCTTCGTGTCGCCCCCCGCGACCGGCTTCGGCGCGATCCGTTCGGGGTGCCACCGGCGGCGCCACTCCTCGCCCATCGAGGCGTTCTGCGTGCACCGGATCGGCACGCTCAACCAGTCGCCGGCCACGCACATGTTGCAGCCGATGCACTCGCGGATGTCCGCCAACCTGCCCTCCTCGATCTTGCGCGGCAGGAACGGATCCGCGATCGAAGGCCGCGCCGCACCGATGAAATCGGTGATGCCCTGGTTGATCAGTCGCACCATCGTGTCGGGCGAGGTATAGCGGCCGACGATCACCACCGGCTTCGACGTGAGCTGCTTGAAGCCGTGGACAAACGGCTCGCTGTAGCCCTCCTGCTCGAACCGTGAGGTGCTGGAGTCGAAATCCCACTCGCCCACCATCAGGTCCCAGAGGTCGGGGATCTCGCCGATGATCCCGAACACGTCCTCCATCTCCGAGCGGCCGAGCCCTACCGAACGACCCTGGCCGTCGGTACCGAGCAACTCGTCGACCACGATGCGGCACGCGACTGCGGCCTTCCCCTCACAGATTTCGGCAGTGTCCTGCAGCACCTCGCGCAGCAGGCGAACACGGTTCTCCAGCGAACCGCCGTACTCGTCCGTCCGAGCGTTGAAGCGCGGCGACAGGAACTGCTGCAGCACCGTCAGCCCGTGAGCCGCGTAGACGTAGACCAGGTCGTAGCCGGCCACCAGCGACCGCCGCACCGCCGCTCGGTGCCACTCGCGCAGGTCGGCGATGTCGGCCAGGCTCATCTCACGCCCCACCGAGGGCGACCAGCACGTGACCGGACGAACCGAGGGACCCATCGGCGCCACGCGCGTGTACAGGTTGGGCGCGTTGATGCCGCTGTGCACCAGTTCGATACCGGCCAGCGCGCCGTGAGCATGGACGCGTTCGGTCATGCGGGCGTGCGCGGGAATGTCGGCGTCGTCCCACAGACGGCCCTCCACCGCCCCGTCCAGCGCCGTGGTGTGATGGATCTCCACCTCCTCCGTGCACACCATCGCCCAACCGCCCTCCGCCTTCACAGCACGCATCTCGGCAAGCGCCGAGGGGTGGCGGTGGCCCATGCCGTTGCAGTGCGGCACCTGGTAGAAGCGGTTGCGGGCCACCTTCGGGCCGATGCGCACGGGTTCGAACAGGACGTCGTAGCGAGGATCACGCATGCCCCTGATCTATCAGAGTGACAGCTGTCGTACCGGGGGCGCGGCGGTTCAACGGCGCGAAAGTGGCACAATCAACGGATGCGCTTTTCCCGCCGTCTACCCCTTTTCGTCGCCGCCTTGGCCACGATCGCCGCGTGCAGTGACGGTGGTGGCGATTCATCGCCGACCACCACGCAGACAACGATCGAGCTCACCACGGTGCCGCCGACCATGGTCACCGACCCTCCGCAGAGCACCACCAGTTCCACCGAAGCGGCCACCACCACCACCACGGCAGTACCCGAGCCGGTGTACCCGCTCACCGGCCTCCCGATCGACCCAGCCAACCCGCTGTCGGCGCTGCGCACCGCCGTCGTCGCCAAGGTGGGCAACTACGACGCCCACCCGCAGTGGGGCACCAACAAGGCCGACATCGTCTATGAGGGGATCATCAACGCCAACGTGTCCAGGTTCGCGATGGTCTTCCAGAGCCAAACGACCGATCGCGTCGGGCCCATCCGCAGTGGTCGCCGCCAGGACGTCGACCTGCTCGGCTCGTTGAACGCCCCCATCTTCGCCTGGGCGGGCGGCAATGGCATCGTCACCGCCGAAGTCAACGCCAGCGACCTGATCAGCCTCAGCGAGAGCAAGTGCGCTGGTTCCTGCTACCGCACCAGGGACGACAAGAGGGAGTTCACCCTGTTCTTCAACATCAACAGGGTGTGGGACGCGGCAGCCGGCCAGGGCGGCACCCCGCCCCAGCAGTTCCAGTACCGCGCTGCCTCCGCTCCGGTGGCCGGCGATGCCTCCGACGGCGTGAAGGTGAGGCTGGACAACTACTCCATCGACTGGACGTGGAACCCCGCCAGCAACCTCTACGAGCGCCAGCAGAACGGCCGACCGGACATCGACAAAGATGGCGAACTGGTCACCACCGACAACGTCATTGTGCTGTCGATGGTCTACCTACGGGGCATCTCGGGCAGCCCCGACGCACAGAGCACAGGCAGCGGCGACGCGTGGGTGTTCAGCGCAGGCCACAAGGTGCACGGCACCTGGACACGCGCCGACCGGTTGCAGGTGTTCACCCTGACAGCCGACGATGGCACGACGATCCTGCTCACGCCCGGTCGCACGTTCATCGAGCTGCCGCGGTCGGTATTCGGCAACGTCACCCCCAAGTGACGCCGGTCGGTCGGCGACGCCCGGTCAACGGGTGCCGCCGCCGTCCACCTCGATGCGCTGGCCGGTGACGTACCCGGCACCGTCGGAACACAGCCACAGCACGACGTTGGCGATGTCGGCCGGCTGGCACACACGGCCGAAGGGTGCGCTTGCATCCATCGAGCGGAGATCCTCCATGGCGCGGTCGCCACTGATCGCCCGCGCCAACCGCAGACCCATGTCGGTCTCCACCAGCCCGGGCGCGACCACGTTGACGTGGATGCCGTAGCGACGCTCCTCCTTCGCCAGCGAGAACGCCAGCGCCTCCATGGCGGCCTTGCCCATGTTGTACGGCGCACCATTGGCCGACATGTGCGAGGTGGCCACGGAGGAGATCATCACGATGTCGCCCCGGCCGCGGGTGCGCATCGACGGCAGCGCCTCGCGGGCGAGGTGGTGGGGCCCGAACGCGTGCGTGGCCACCACTCGCATCATCTCGTCCGGGTCGGTGTCGGCCACCGAACGACCGCGCGAGGCAATGCCGGCGTTGCAGACGAGGATGTCGATGCCGCCGAAGTCGGCGATCACCGCCGCCGCCAGCGCCGCGCACTCACCGGCATCGTCGACGGATGCCGGGTAGGCCTTTGCCGAGCCGCTCCCCGACCTGCCGGCGGCCGCCTCGATGGTGGCGACGGTGTCGGCCGCAGCCTGCACATCTCGCCGATAGTTCACGGCCACCGTCGCACCGTGGGCGGCCAACAGTTCGCTGATACCGCGGCCGATGCCGCGACCGCCGCCGGTGACGATGGCAACTCGCCCGTGCAGCGGCTGCCCGATCGGTTGCTGCGTGTTCAGGGGCCGTTCGTTCACATCGCTCATTGTGTCATTCTCCACTTGCGATCGGATCGCTAGTCTGGCCGACGTGCAAGACGGCAGCCGCAAGGCCATCATCGCTGCGTTCTTCGCCAACCTTGGCATTGCCATCGCGAAGTTCGTCGGGTTCATCCTCACCGGGTCTGCCGGCCTCCTCGCCGAGGCCGGCCACAGCGTCGCCGACACCGGTAACCAGGGCCTGCTCATGTTCGGGTCCAAGCGTGGCAGCCGTCCCGCCGACCGCGCCCACCCGTTCGGGTACGGGCCCGAGCGCTACTTCTGGTCGTTCATCGTCGCCCTCGTGCTGTTCAGCATGGGTGGCCTCTTCGCGCTCTACGAAGGCATTCAGAAGATGGCCAACCCGCACGAGATCGAGAGCGCAGGGATCGCGTACGGCATCCTCGGCTTCGCGATCGTGTTGGAGACGTTCTCGCTGCGCACCGCCGTGAAGGAGGCCAACCACGTACGCCACGGCCGTTCGTGGTGGAACTTCATCCGCACCGCCAAAGCACCGGAACTTCCGGTGGTGCTGCTGGAGGACGTGGGCGCCGAGATCGGCCTGCTGTGCGCACTCGGCGGCCTCACCTTGGCGGAGATCACCGGCAATGCACGCTGGGATGCGGTCGGGTCGATCGTCATCGGTGTGCTGCTCGTCGTCATCGCGATGATCCTTGCGGTGGAGATGAAAGGACTGCTGATCGGCGAGGCGGCGAGCGACGAGAACCTCGACAGGATCAACGCTTCCCTCGCCACCGCCGACAAGGTCAACGGCATCATCCACCTCCGCACGATGCACCTCGGCCCCGACCAGTTGCTGATCGCCGCCAAGCTCGACTTCGACCCTTCCCTGAACGTGGGCGATCTGGCCATCGCCATCGACGCCGCCGAGGCCGGACTGCGTGCCGCCATGCCGATCGCGACGACGATCTACATCGAGCCCGACATCCTGCGGCAGCCTGCGGAGTGAGCGAGGAATCCGGACTCCTCGTTGCCGACGCATCACGACCCCGGTTCCGAAAGCCGCAGGGGCGTGCCCTTGGCCTGACGGCGCTGGTCGCGGTCATCGTGTGCTTCAGCGCCGGCTCCACGCTGGTCAAGTTGGCCCACACACCGGGCGTCACGATCGCCTTCTGGCGGATGGTGCTGTGCACCTTCATCTGGTGGACCATCCTGTGGGTCTGCGAGCATCGTTTGCTGACGGTCGCCGACCTCAAGGCATCGCTGGTGCCCGGCATCGCGTTCGGACTCAACATCACCTTCTTCTTCACGGGCGTCACCAAGACCACGGTCGCGTCGGCCGAGTTCACCGGTGCCCTCGCTCCCCTGCTCGTCGTGCCGTTGGGCGCCTGGTTTTTCCACGAACGCCTCCGCCTCGGAGCCCTCGCGTTCGGGCTGATCTCGCTGGTCGGCCTCGCACTGGTGCTGTTCTTCGCGCCCACCACCGGCGAGTTCTCGTGGGGTGGCCTCACCTGGATCGGCGGCGCGCTCTGCCTGTGGGCCACCTACCTGCTCACCAGTCGCAGCCTGCGTCAGGGCCGTTCGGTGGCGGTGGTGATGTCGCACATCACACCGATCGCGGCGGTCGTCGCCGGCCTCCTGGGTGTCATCGTGTTCCCCGGTCAGCTCGGTCAGGTCACCTGGCGGTCGGTGGTGTTCATCGTGATCCTCGGCTTCATCACCGGCACTGCCGCGCACGGGCTGATGGTGTTCGCGCAGCAGTCGGTGCCGATCGGGGTCATCAGCATGTTGCAGGTGTCGCAGCCGGCGATGGCCGTGTTGTGGTCGGTCATCTTCCTCAGCAGTTCGGTGCGGCCGATCCAGATCGTCGGCATGGCGTTGGTGATCCTCGGCCTCGTGACGGTCACCATCCAGACGCAACGCAGTACTGAACCGTGAGCCTGCGGGTGAACGTCGGGTAGACTCTCCGCCAACCGAAGGGGAGCTTGCGGATCGTGGGCTGAGAGGGTGGCCGCCGCCACCGACCCGAGAACCTGATCTGGGTAATGCCAGCGGAGGGATGGAGATGGTGCAGGTAGTGGTGGTGATCGGCGGTGGAGCGCTGACTCCGCGAGCGCTCGACACCGTTCGTGGCGACGCCGTCATCATCGCCGCCGACAGCGGTCTCGACCACGCCGTGGAAGCCGGATTGCGACCCGCCGTGCTGGTCGGCGACCTGGACAGCATCAGCGCCTCCGGCCGTATGTGGGCCTACGCCCGTGAAGTGGAAATCCACGAACATCCCGCCGACAAGGACGCCACCGACACCGAGATCGCGATCGCCCGCTCGCTCGCGGTACCCGGTGTCCGCCACTTGCTGGTGCTCGGGGGAATCGACGAGTACGGCGAACGTCGGCTCGACCATCAGCTCGCCACGATCCTCGCACTGGGCCACTCCTCGCTCGCCGGGCTGGGTTCGGTGCGCGCGGTGCTGGGCACCACCGAGCTGTTGGTGCTGCACCCGGGCCGACGAGTCGTGCTCGACGTCGAGCCCGGCCAGACGTTCTCGCTGCTCGCATTGCACGGCCCGTGCGCAGGCGTGCAGGTCTCGGGAGCGCGCTGGCCGCTGGTCGACGCGTCGTTGGCGGGCACCGAGGCCCGCGGTGTGAGCAACGAGGCAACGGAACGTACCGAGGTGCATGTCGCCACGGGAGTGTTGACGGTCGTCGTGCCATGAGTCGTTCAGCTATGAAAGGTTTTTCCATGAATAAGTCCGTGAGGTTGGCCGTACTCGCGACCGCCGTGTTCGTCGTCGCGTGCAGCGACGATGGCGAGTCGTCGACAACCACCGCCGGCCCGCCGGCGGCTATCACGCTGGTCGCCTACGACTCGTTCCCCACCAAGGACACGCCGCTCAACGCCGCGCTCGCCGCGTTCACCGCCGACACCGGCATCGCGGTCAGCATCGTCACCGCCGGCGATGCGGGCACGATGGTCACCAAGGCCGTGCTCACCGCCGGCAACCCGGAGGGCGACGTGATGTGGGGCGTCGACAACACCCTGCTGTCGGCCGCCACCGACGGCGACGTGTTCGACGGTGCACCGACCGTCGTCGACTTCGGCGACGTCTGTGTGAACTACGACATCGCCTGGTTCGCGGACCACGACCTCGCCCCGCCGGCCACGCTCGACGACCTGCTGCTGCCGCAGTACAAGGGTCTGCTGGTCGTCGAGAACCCGGCTTCTTCGTCGCCCGGCCTCGCCTTTCTGCTCGCCACCATCCAACACGCGGGCGAAGACGGATGGCAGCGGTACTGGACCGACCTGCGGGCCAACGCCGTGGAGGTGGTCGACTCGTGGGACATCGCCTACTACGAGCGCTTCAGCGGTGCCGCCGGCAGCGCTGGTGACAAGCCGCTGGTGGTCAGCTACGGCAGCAGTCCGCCGGCGGAAGTCGTCTTCGCCGACCCACCGCGTGACGACGCCCCCACCGGCGTCAGCGCCGGCACGTGCTTCCGCCAGTTCGAGTACGCCGGGGTGCTGCGCGGCACGTCGCACCCGGGCGAGGCGGCCCAACTGATGACGTTCCTGCTCAGCGAACGGTTCCAGCAGGAACTGCCGCTGACCCTGTTCGTCTATCCGGTAAATCCGGCTGTGACGTTGCCCGACGTGTTCACCAAGTTCGCAGTCGTACCCGCCGACCCGTTCGTCATCGACCCGGCAACGATCGCCGCCAACCGCGAGCAATGGCAGGACCAGTGGAACGAGATCGTCCTTCGTTGACCGGCACGGCGAACGGCACGGCGAACCGGCTTCCACGCTGGTTGGCGCCTGCGCTGGCCTTACCGCCGGTAGTGGGGCTGTCGCTGTTCTACCTGTGGCCGCTGGGGACGTTGCTGGCGCGTGCGGTGCGGCCGGGTTCCATCGGCGATGCGTTGGGCGCGCCCGGCCTTGGTCGCGTGCTGTGGTTCACGCTGTGGCAGGCGTTGGTGAGCACGATGCTGACAATGATCGTCGGGTTCGCGCCGGCGTACCTGCTCGCCCGCTACCGGTTTCCCGGCCGGCGCGCGTTGTTGGCGGCCGTCACCGTGCCCTTCATGTTGCCGACCGTCGTGGTGGGCGCTGCTTTCCTCGCGCTGCTGCCGTCCTCCTGGCACGGCACCGCACGGGCTGTGATCGTCGCCCACGTGTTCTTCAACATCGCCGTCGTGGTGCGGCTGGTGGGTGCGATGTGGGCGGTGCTGCCCACCGACCTCACTGCCGCCGCGCGCACGCTGGGCGCCGCGCCTCACCAGCTGCTGCGGTTCGTGGTGCTGCCCTTGTTGCGCCCCGCACTATGGGCCGCAGCCACCGTCGTCTTCCTGTTCACGTTCACCTCCTTCGGCGCCGTGCGCCTGCTGGGTGGTCCCGCGAACCCGACGCTGGAGGTGGAGATCGCACGCCGTGCCACGCAGCTCGGGGATGTCGCTGGCGCCGCTGTGCTCTCCGTGCTGCAGCTGTTGGTCCTCGCCGTGGTGGTGTGGTGGTCCGCTCGCTGGCAGCGGCGGGCGGCAGTGCATCTCCGCGGTGGCAGCGGTGCCCGGCGAGCACGATCCGCGGGCGAACGCCGCCTCGTCGCCGGGCTCGGTACGGCCACCGCCGCCGTCATGACTGCGCCGCTCCTCGTCCTGATCTCGCGTTCGTTCCGGTTGGGCGATGGCTGGTCGCTGCGTGCCTGGAGCACGCTCGGTTCGGTCGAGGTGCGGCCTGGGGTCGGCCTCGGGGTCGACCCCGTCGCCTCACTGTTCACCTCTTTCAGATTCGCTGCGGTCGCGGCGACGGTGAGCGTCGTCGTCGGTGGTCTCGCTGCGCTCGCGATCACCTCCACTCGGCGCCACGGCAGGCTGCTCGATGTCGGGCTGATGCTGCCGCTGGGCACCTCGGCGGTGACCATCGGTCTCGGAATGCTCATCACGTTCGACACCGCGCCGTTCGACTGGCGGGCGAGTTGGTGGCTGATCCCCCTGGGTCACGCGTTGGTGGCCACTCCCTTCGTCACCAGGGCGCTGCTGCCTGTGCTGCGCGCGATCCCATCGGATCAGCGCGCCGCCGCCGCGACACTCGGCGCCTCGCCGCTGCGTGCCTGGCTGGCGATCGATGCGCGGCACATGCTGCGCCCGTTGGCGGCAGGCGCCGGTCTCGCGGCAGCGATCTCACTGGGCGAGTTCGGGGCCACCACGTTCCTGACGCGGGCCGGCCGCGAGACGATGCCAATCGCCATTGCCCGTCTCCTCGGCCGCGCCGGCGAGATCCCCCGTGCGCAGGGTTTCGCGCTGGCCACCATCTTGCTGCTCACCACCGCGCTGATCATTGCAGTGGCCGAGCGGCAGGGAGTGCTCGATGCTCGCAGCTCGTGACATCACGGTTCGCTTCGGCGACCGCACTGTGCTCGACAGCGTCTCGGTGGAGGTCGCCACCGGCGAAGTGGTCGCGCTGCTCGGTCCCTCCGGCGTCGGGAAGAGCACGTTGCTGCGCGTGATCGCCGGGTTGCTCACCGCCGACGGGGGCAGGGTGTGGCTCAACGATCGCGACATCACCGCGCTGCCGTCGCACCGCCGCAACATCGGCCTCGTCTTCCAGGACGAGCAGCTCTTCCCGCACCTCACGGTCGGTCAGAACATCGGCTTCGGGTTGCGCATGCAGGGCAGCGGGCGGGCACAGGTGGCAGCCCGCGTCGACGAGCTGCTGCACTTGGTAGGACTCCAGGCCTTCACCGATCTCCACGTGACGAAATTGAGTGGGGGCGAAGCCAAGCGTGTCGCGTTGGCGCGTTCGCTGGCGCCTCACCCTGCCGTGCTGCTGCTGGACGAGCCACTCACCGGGCTCGACCGCCAGCTGCACGACCGCCTCGCGACCGACCTCGCCACCCTGCTGCGCGCCACCGGCACCACCGCGCTCCTAGTCACCCACGACCGCAACGAAGCCGCCACCATCGCCGACCGCACGCTGGCCCTCGCCGCCACCCGATAGCCATCACCCCAAAGACCTCACGGCGATCGCCCGGCCGCACCGTGCCGGCCGCATTGCGCCCAACCTTTCGCGCCCGTGGCGGTCGAGTGACATCGGGCGGGCGCGGTCTGGCAAGCTCGTGGGCCATGACAGCAGCTCCTGTTCGCGTCGGGTTCCTCGGCGCCGGCTTGATCGCCACCTATCACTCGAAGAGCCTCAAGCGCAGCGGCGCCGCCGTGGTCCGGGCCGGCGTCTACGACCCCGACACCGAACGAGCCGCGGCCTTCGCAGCCGCCAGCGGCCACCGCCTGTGCTCCAATGAGGACGACGTGATCGCCGACTGCGATGCCGTCTACATCTGCACCTGGACGAACGAACACCCGCGTCTCTTGGCCAAGGCCGTCGCCGCCGGTAAGCACGTGTTCTGCGAGAAGCCGCTCGCCTTCACCACCGCCGACGCCGAGCAGATGGCGAACGCCGCGCAGGCGGCCGGGGTCACGCATCAAGTAGGCCTCGTGCTGCGCCGCTCCCCCGCCTACCTGTGGGCGAAGCACCTCATCGACGATCCCGTCGCCGGCAGGGTGATGACCGTCGTGTTCCGCGATGACCAGTTCATCCCCATCCAGGGCCACTATGCGAGCAGCTGGCGCGCCGACAAACGCTTGGTCGGCGCCGGCACGCTGCTGGAGCACAGCATCCACGACGTCGACATGCTCCGCTACCTCGTCGGCGAGGTGCTCCGGGTGAGCGCGCACACGGAGAACTTCCACGGCCACGACGGCATCGAGGACGTCGCCACTGCATCGCTGCGTTTCGTCGGCGGCTCCACCGGCACGCTCACCAGCGTGTGGCACGACAACCTCGCCCGCCCCAGCCTGCGCCGCGTGGAGATCTTTTGCGAGCGGCGCCACATCGTGATCGAGGGCGACGACTGGTTCGGGCCGGTCAGCTGGACCGACGCCGACGGAGCCGCCAGCTCCCTCGCCGGCGACGCACTCACTGCGGCAGTGGCACCGATGCGCGACGGATCCGACAACCCCGACGGTGAGTTCATCCGTGCCATCCTCGAGGGTCGCGGCGCCACACCCGATCTGTTCACGGCCGTCAAGGCGCACCAGATCGTCGACGCCATGTACGCCTCGGCAGCGGCCGACGGTGCTGCCGTTGCCGTTGCCGTCGACGTTGCCGTTGCCGTTGCCGTTGCCGTCGACGTTGCCGTTGCCGTTGCCGTTGCCGTCGACGTTGCCGAGGCGGTTGATCTGCCATGAACGAGCCGCTCGTCGTCGAACTGACTCCCGCAGAGACACACCCACTGCGCCTCGCCTTGCTTCGTTTCGACACACCCACCAAGGAAGTGGTGTTCGCCGAAGACACGTGGCCGGGCGCAGTGCACCTCGGCCTGCGAGTCGACGGCGAACTGGTCGCCACCTCAAGTTGGGTACCGCGTGAGCATGATGGTCGACCGGCCGTGCAACTGCGCGGCATGGCCACCGCCCGGCATCTCCAGGGCAGCGGCCTCGGCGGTGTGCTGCTCGAAGCAGGGTGCGCGCGACATGCTGCCACAGGCGTCACCTTGGTGTGGGCCCGCGCCCGCGACACCGCGCTCGCCTTCTACCTGCGCCACGGGTTCGAGGTGGAGGGAGAAGGTTTCATCGACGCGACCACACAACTGCCACACCACCTGGTGCTGCGCCGACTTGGCTGATCTTGCCGATCGGGCGATCTCGCCATGTTCAGTACTGGTGAGATGCCGCCCACGCCCGCCGCCGATCGACTCCGCCTCCGCGCGGTCGTCCTGAGTGACCTGGCAGCGGTGCTGCAACGGCTGACGGTGCTCACCCTGCATCTCGACGCGGGCCCCGACACATGGGTCGGGCCCTCACCGCAGGCCTGTCGCGACGACCTCGGGGCCCGCCGCGGGTCACTCCTGCGAGCAGCGGATGGGTTGGCCGGCGAGGCTCGCCGCTGCCAACGAATGGCCGACGCCCTCGATGCCAGAGCCGCCGCCATGCCGGTGCTTCGCTGATGGGAATGCTCGCCTACGACCCCGATCGGGTCCGCCGGTTGCAGGGGACGATGACGCAGGCACTCGACGGGCTGCGTGCGGTATCGTGCACCGACCCGGCAGCTGCCGACGCCGTTCGGCTCGTGCGTTCCACCGCCTCCCAACTGGAGTCGACGTGGTTGCCACTGGCGTGCCGCGTGCTCTCCACCGACCCGCTCAGCAAGGCCCAACGCCGGTCCGAGCACATCGACGCGCTCGATCAATCGTTGGTCAAGGTGATGGCCCAGGGCTACGGCTGGTCGGT
>JANONE010000015.1:0-7766 GCA_031420675.1 Ilumatobacteraceae bacterium
CGAGCGTGTGCAGGCCCTGGCCCCGTTCCTCTCCTTCGATGGCGACCCGTATCCCGTGGCGCTCGACGGCCGAGTCGTGTGGGTGATCGATGGGTACACGACGAGCAATCGCTACCCCTATGGGCAGGGTGCCGACATCTCCCAGCTCGAGGCCGGCGCCGGTCTCAATTTTCCGCTCAACTATGTGCGCAACAGCGTCAAAGCGGTGGTCGATGCATACGACGGCGCGGTGACCCTGTATGTCAACGACGACATCGACCCCGTGCTCCAGGTCTGGCGCTCCGCCTTCCCCGATCTGTTCGAGCCGTTCTCCACTCTGCCGGCGGGCCTGGCCGACCACCTGCGCTACCCGGAGGAACTGTTTCGGCTGCAGACTGCGGCGTACTCCAAGTACCAGCTGAACGACGCCGCCAAGTTCTTCGATCGCGATGGTGCGTGGTCGATCGCGTTGGCAGCGCCCGAGCAGCCGCCGCAGCGGATAACCATCGACACCGCCACCACCACGACCACGGACGAGTCCACCGCCACCGAGGCCGATGCCGGTGCCAGCAGCTTCCCGGTGGAGCAGAAGGCCGACCGCTTCGTGCCGTACTACACGATGTTCCACCCCAAGGGCGGCGCCGACGCGACGTTCAGCCTGTTCCGGCCTTTCCAACCCTTCAGCGTCAAGAACCACCGGCAAGAGGTCATCGCCTACATGACGGCCGGCAGCGACGGCCAGCTGATCGCCTACACCGTCAATGGCGTGCTGCCCAAGGGCCCCAACGTGGTGGGCGCCAACATCTCCAGCGACGTCAACTTCTCGCCCAAGGTCACCCAGATCGGTTCCGTCGGGTCCGAGGTGGTGTACGGCGATCTGCAGATGGTGCCCGTCGGTGATTCGCTGGTCTGGACGCGCCCCGTCTACGTCGAGTCCACCTCTGTCGGTCAACCGCAGGTGCGCCTGATCGTGGCGTACAACAACGGCGAGGTCGGGTTCGGCGAGTCGTTGGAAGAGGCGCTCGTGCAGTTGTTCCCGGGGCTGAAGGTGAACATCGGCGACGTCGTTGGTGGTTCGGTGGCGCCTGTCGACCCGACCGGGCCCACCGCTGATGCGACCGCCAGCGAACTGCTGGCGCAGGCCGAGGAGCTGTTCTCGGATGCCGAGGCCGCGTTGAAGGCCGGCGACCTTGGCCTGTACAAGGAGAAGGTCGATGCTGCCCGAGATCTGGTGGCACAGGCGCTCGACATGCTCGGTGCGTAGCTCAGGGCGTCAGGACCCGAGCAATCTCACGACCTCGGGCTGCGGCGGACTTGCTCGGCGAGAGTGGCGAGATCTTGCCGGAAGGCGATCTCGTAACGGGCCTGCTCGAACGCCAACTTCACCTGCGCGGTCTTCAGGTTCTCGACCACTTCGCCGCTGACAGCGCCCTGCGCCGTCTCGCCACTGTGCGCCGCGAGGCCATCGATGTCGCGCCCGAGTTCGGTGACCTGATTGGCCAGCTCGGTGCTGACGGCGTTTAGTCGCTGTTCGATGGCGGCGACCTGCTCGGTGGCCTGGCGAGTGGTGCTGTCGTTGGCGGCGACTCGTTCTGCCAGCTGCGCGATCTGTTCCGCAAACCCGTCATTGCCGGCGATGCGATCGGAGATCGCGTTCACCCGGTCGCGCAGGTCGGCGTCGCCGGTGGCCGCGACTGCTGCAGCGCGACGGTCCTCGGTGTCGTTGCTGAGTTCGCTGATGCGGTCGCGAAGGCTGCTGAGCTGTGCCCCGAACTCGGCCTGGGCGGTGACGCGAGCGTTGATCTGCGAGAGCTGACTCCCGAACGAATCGACGGCGGCAACTCGCTCGGCGAGCTGATCGATGCGGGCGAGCGTGTCGGGGCCGGGGCCGGCGTCCACCTTCGCGGCCAACTCCTCCAGGCGAGCAACGAGCTCCGGGTCGGCGGCGGTGCCGGCCTCGACCTTGGCGGTCAGCTCTTCCAGACGGGCGAGGAGAATTGGATCGGTGGCGCCATCGCTCCCCATGGCCCCGGCAGAGTTGATGCTGTCCACCTGGTTGGTCAGCGCGTCGAGGCGGGCGAGCAGGTTCAGGTCGGGGGTGTACGACGGTGCCGGCGTCGGTGGGCTGACCATGTTGCTCGCCACCGTCGCCGCGGCGGTTGCCTTGGCGGCTGCGCTCTCGGCGGCGGCATGGGCGGCGACAGCCGACTGGGCGACGACGCCCAACTGCGCCTGCAGCTCTGCGAGCTGTGTGAACACATCGTCGCCACCGGGGCGATCGGCGGCCATCGCCGTGGTGGTGGCGTCGAGCGCTGCCAAACGGGTCTCGACGCGGGCCTTGGCCTGCTCGCTGGCCTCCAGCCGGGCCTTCAGGTCGAACAGTTCACTGCGCAGCGCGAGGAAGTCGACCGGGTCGACCGAGAACTTCTTGCCCTTCTTCGGCGCCGACGGCTTCTCCGGCTTCAGCGCTGTCAGCGGCTGGGTGATGATGTCTGCGCTGTCGGCTGGCATTGGCCGGGCTTCGAGGCTGGGGTGCTTCGGCCGCTTGCTGAACAGTCCCATGAGCTTCTCCACACACGAGGGGTTTACGATCGGGCATCGCTGCTCGCTACCGTACCCCGGCCGGGCACCCCAGGGGAGGCTGCCATGCCCTACAACCAGCTCGGCCGCAAGGTGCACGACGCCGACGCGCACATCATGGAGCCACCCACGTGGCTGCGCGATCACGCCGATCCGGCTCTTCGCGACCGCATCCCGACGCTGGACCTCAGCGGCGGCAACGAGCTGAAGCAGACGGGGTCAGTGGACGAGCAGCTGGCGGATCTTCATGTCACGTTCCAACGGTTGGCGAACCGTCACCGCAGCGATGCGTACCGTGCAGTCGAGGCGCAGGAGATCATGCTGCGCAAGAACTTCGCGGCCACGGGTTCGTTCCTGCCCGATGATCGGCCACGTGCGTTGGATCTGTTGGGCTTCGAGAGCCAGCTGCTGTTCAACACCTTCCACAACAGCCGGCTGTTCCGGTGGGAGCACAGCGGCGACATGGAGATGGCGTACGGCACCGCCCGCGCGCACAACCGCGGCATGGTCGATTTCTGCTCGGTGGACACCCGCCTGCTGCCTACGTGCTATGTGCCGCTGGCCGACTTCACGTTGGCCGCGGCGATGGCAGCGGAATCCGTTGCGATGGGCGCAGCCGCGCTGCTGGTCGCCAGCGGTTGCCCGGCAGGCCATTCGCCCTCGCATCGCTCGCTCGATCCCGTGTGGGCGGCGGCTCAAGAGGCCGACATCCCGGTGGTGTTCCATGTGGGCGGCACCGGCGACCTGATCGACCGCAGCTACTTCCACAACGGCCTGCCGATACCACCCGACTTCCACGGCGGTGAGGAGAACTTCCGCTCCGTCGACTACATGGCCATCCCTTTCCCACCGATGCAGACGTTGGCGACGATGGTCTTCGACGGCGTCTTCGATCGCTTCCCGCGTCTGCGAGTGGGGGTGATCGAACAAGGAGCCGTCTGGGTGCCCAGCTGGATGCGACAGATGGAGAGTGCCTTCGAAGCGTTCGTGAAGCACGAGGATCGGGTGCGAGCGTTGGAGCTGCGGCCAAGTGACTACGTGCGCCGGCAGATGAAGTTCACTCCCTACCCGACGGAGGACGTTGGCTGGATCATCGCTCAGGCCGGCCCGGAGACGATGTTGTTCAGCAGCGACTACCCACATGTGGAAGGTGGCCGGCGGCCGATCGAGCGCTTCGAGCGCAGCCTGGGCGACGCCAGTGAGGCCGTTCGGCAGGCCTTCTACTGCGACAACTTCCTGCAGCTGATGGGTGCCGGTGCCCGCCACCTGGCCTCCGCCGCGGCCTGAGACGGGAACCGCATGACACCACGATTCCCGATAGGGAATCAGATGGGTTGGATCATGGTGACGCCGTCGCCCATGGGGATGATCACGCACCGCACGCGCGGATCGTTGGCGGCCATCGCGTTGAAGTCGCGCAGGGCGACCGTGTCGCGCTCTTGTGCCGTCGGGTCGAGCACCTGACGCGACCACAGCGTGTTGTCCACCAGGATCACGCCGCCGGCGCGCATGCGGGGCAGGAGTGCTTCGAAGTAGTGCGGATAGTTGGGCTTGTCGGCGTCGATGAAGGCGAGGTCGAAGCGCAGCTCGGCGGGGAGCGCGGCGAGGGTCTCGAGTGCTGGTGCGATGCGCAGATCGATGCGGTCGGCCACGCCCGCGAGCGCCCAGTGTTCGCGGGCGATCGCAGTCCATTCTTCGCTGACGTCGCAACAGATCAGCCTTCCCTCGGGACCCATGCCGCGGACGATGCTCAGCGCCGAATAGCCGGTGAAGGTGCCGATCTCGATCGCGCTGCGAGCACCCATCGAGCCGGCGAGCATCTGGAAGAACGTGCCCTGGTCGCCACCGATCTGCATGCCGGCCGAGCCACCGGTGCGAGCTTCGGTTGCAGCCATCAGCTGGCGCTGCACGTCGTCGGGCTTGGCGGAGTGGGCGGTGATGTAGTCGGCGAGCTCGGGGTCGACGATGTTGGCGCGAGACAGGGGCATGGATGGACCGTATCCCGATCGGACCGGGTAGGTGCGCTCGGGTCGGTGCGCTCGAGTCGGTGCGCTCGGGTCAGGCGCCGGGGGTCAGCAGCACGAGGGGGATCTCGCGCTCGGTCTTGGTCTGGTAGCCGGCGTAGTTCTTGTGGCCCGCGATCACCTTCCCCCACAGCGCTGGGCGCTCGACGGCGGACGCCGTACGGGCGGTGTAGGGCTTCTTGGCCGCACCCTTCCACTTGACCTGCACGGACGGGTTGGCCTGCAGGTTGAGGTACCAGGCGGGGTGCCTGTCGTCGCCGCCGCGGGAGGCGACGATCACGATCGTGTCGCCTTCCTGCACCGGCGAGGTGAGCATCACCGAGCGGGCTTCGCCACTCTTGCGGCCGGTGGTGGTGAGCTCGAGCACAGGCATCCCACCTGCATCCCATCCGATGTGGCCGAAGCTGAGCATGAGAACCGTTCGGTGGATGGCGTTCATCGACTTGAGCACGAGGTCGCTGGGCATGCGCGCACCCTACGTGATCATCGCGGATCGCGATTGCGTCGCAAGTTGCAACCTTGGCCGTAGCGTGCGCGTGCATGTCGGGTCGTTCGGGTGACGGTTTCGTGCGCTGCTCGGATGGGCACACGCGCTGGGGTCTGTTCGGTGCCGCCGGGGTGGTGTTCGTGTTGCGACCCGAAGGGACGGCAGCGCTGGTGATGTTGCAGAAGCGGTCGGCGTGGGCGCACGAGGGTGGCAGCTGGAGCTGTGCGGGTGGTGCGATCGACGAGGGTGAGTCGCCCTACGAGGCGGCGTTGCGCGAGGCCAGTGAGGAGGTGGGCGAGATCCCGAGGCACCACCGCGAGCTGGGTGAGTACGTGTTCGCGCCGGCCGTTGATTGGAAGTACACGACGGTGGTGCTGGAGGTGGACCACCTCTTCGGTGCGTCGGTGAACTTCGAGACCGACGATGTCGCCTGGGTGCCCCTCGATGACGTCGACCGAATGTCGCTGCACGCCGGCTTCGCCGCCGCCTGGCCGCACCTGCGGGCGATCGTCGAGTCGGCCGACAGCTGAAAGAGGTCGGGCGCGTCAGCCGGCGGCAACGCGTCGGTTCGCAGCCGATCCCACCGCAACTAAGACGTTGCCGGCGGACGGACGGGCACCACCGGTGCGTCAATCGGAACCCGGTGCTGCACCAACGCCCGGTGGATCGCCTGGCGCACCTCGCGCATCGCCGCCCATTGCTTGCCGGGCTGTGTGCGCACGGCGATGCGCACAACGGTGCCGGCGGCATCGAATCGCTCCACCCCCAGGACCGTCGGCTGCTCCAGCAGCACCTCGGCCAGGGTCGGTACGGCGGCGGCCGCAGCGATGCCCTCGGCAACCGCGGCGAGCGCATCGTCGAGATCGGCCTCGTGTCCGATGGTGATGTCGACCAAGCCCTGCGACCAACTGCGGGTGCGATTGCCGACCCGTTGGATGACTCCGTTGGGCACGTTCCACAGTGTGCCGTCAGCGCCGCGCACGCTGGTCATCCGCAAGGTGATGGATTCCACGGTGCCCGTCGCTTCGCCGAGATCGACCTCGTCGCCCACGCCGCACTGGTCTTCGAGCAACATGAAGAATCCTGAGATGCAGTCCTTCACCAACGCCTGTGCCCCGAACCCGAGGGCGATGCCGGCGATGCCCGCTCCTGCCAGGAGTGGAGCGAGGTTGAGATGGAACAGACCGAGCACGACGAGGACCGCCATCGTCCACACGAACCACGACACCGATGCACGGCTGACGGCGGCCAGGGTGGTGGCACGCGATTGTTCACGGGCATCGACCATCGTGGCCGCTGCGGGCCGGGCGACGCCCAATCGTTGCATCGCCCCGTTCGCCAGTTGGCGGCTGTTGGTGAGGCGCGTGACGAAGGCGGTGACGATCTTGCGCAGGTAGCGGTTGAGGACCCAGGCGACCAGCAGCACCACCACGGCCGCCAGCGGGCGGGTGACGAACCAGTCGGCACTGCGTGCGAGCATCCGGTTGTGGCTGACGTTCCAGGTGGCCTCACAGAACCAACTCGGCGGTAGGCCGCAGGCATCGAGCAGCCCCGCGTCGGCGTCGGCGACTGCTGTCATCACGGCCACGGTCACGCCGCCGAGGCTAGCCGCTGATGTGCTCCGCAACGGGTGCCCCGCATCGGCGCCGGTGATTTCGGCGGCGGTGTGACGGAAATGCCAGGGGCAGGCGCGGCAACAAGCGGTACATTTGATTGTCGTGAGCAACCATCCCTTCACCCCGCTTCGCCATCGGGCGGTGCGGCTGTTGTGGGGTGCTGCCGTCGTCTCCGACGTGGGCACGTGGGTGCAGCTGATCGTGGTGGGCAGCCTCGTCGCCGCCGGCACGGGCTCAGCGATCCAGACGGGCCTGGTGGCGTTGGCAACGTTCATGCCCCAAGGCATAGCGTCGCCGGTCGGTGGCCTGTTGGCCGACCGCTTCGACCGGCGCAAGGTGTTCGCGACCGGGTTGATGGCGCAGGCGATGGTCACCACCGTGCTGGCCGTCGTGTTGGGCATGGGCGTGCGAACGCCTTCGGTCCTCACGTTGCTGATCCTGTTGGGAAGCGCAGCAGGCGCGATCGGCGCGCCCAGCTATGCGGCGATGCAGCCAGATCTGGTGCCGGCCGAGGAGCTGATGGCGATGGTCTCGCTGGGCGTCTATTCGTGGAACAGTGGCCGCATAATCGGCCCGCTGCTGGGTTCGCTGCTGGTGCTCGGCGTGGGCCCGGCGTGGACGATCGGGTTCAACGCGTTCAGCTTCGTGGTGATGGCCGTCGCTGTCTCGCTGGTGCGCCGGCCGTTCCGCCCCCACGGCGTCGACGGTGCCGATGGCAGTGTGCGCGAGCGGCTGGTGGGTGGTTGGCAGACGTTGCGGACCACGCCTGGGTGCTGGCACGGCGTCGTGCTGCTGGTGCTGTTCAACCTGACGGTGGTCCCGTTCATGGGTCTGATCCCCATCTACATGCGCGCCGAATACGGCGGTGGCACCGGGCTCACCGGCACAGTGGCGTCGGCGCAGGGCGTTGGCGCCATTCTTGGTGGCGTCATGATCACCATGCTGGCGCTGCGGTATCGCCGGTCGTTCCTCGTCGGTCGCCTGGTGTGGCTGCTCTCGTTCTCGTTGGCCGTCTACGCACTGGCCCCCAACAAGGGTTGGGTGATCGCCGGCGGAGCCATGCTGGGCGCCGCCTCGGCC
>JANONE010000016.1:0-11982 GCA_031420675.1 Ilumatobacteraceae bacterium
TCCACATTGTAGCCAGGGATCGCGAAACCGTGAGTGGCATCTGGCGTCGTCTCGATGTTGGTGAGGTGGAAGCGAACGGTGTCGCCCACGTTCACCTCGACGACATCGGGGGTGAAGTGGCTGCGCATCACAGTGGTGTACACATCGACCTCGGTGCCATTGACATCGATTCGCTCTTGGCCCGGATCGGTTGCGAACGCGGACTTGGTCATCGTCAGCGGATCGGTGCCCGGCTCGTACACCCGCAGGGTGTGCACCAGCTTGTCGGCCTTGATCATCTGCGTGTAGTGGGGTTCGCCGAAGCCGATGGGCGCGTCGGCGAGAACCGACATCTTGTCGCCGTCGATGTCGATCAGCTGGAAGTTCTGGGGGTGCAACGTGCCCACGGACGGGAAACGGTCGATGGACCACTTGTTGAGCGCAACGAGGTACTTGCCGTCGGGGTTGACGGTGTCACCCTCCGCTGAGCAGAGGTGGCCGATGTTGTAGTGCACTGCCAGGTGATCGAGCTTCGTCCACGTCTTACCCTCGGCGACACCCGCCTTGGGCCCCAGTGTCCACTTG
Organism: Ilumatobacteraceae bacterium; assembly: GCA_031420675.1. GTDB lineage: Bacteria > Actinomycetota > Acidimicrobiia > Acidimicrobiales > Ilumatobacteraceae > UBA668. The sequence continues at coordinate 565 of JANONE010000016.1, forward strand.
GCCACGGCGCTGTCGACGAACAACGAGGTGTAGGCGTTGCCTTCGCCGTCGAACTGAGTGTGCAGCGGCCCATTGCCCAACTCCACCTGCGCCTCCAGGCACGACGCCATCGTCAGGATCGGCACGCCGAATTCGTCGGTGCCCTCGTAGTCCTCGGCCGCGATCGCGGCCTTGATCTTCTCGATCGAAAACACGCTTGCATGGGGATCGAGCTTTCCCGACACGACCATGTAGTCGCCGGTCGGGTTGACGTCGACACCGTGCGGGTTGCGCGGCTCGGGGACCAAGTACAGCACACCCTCGGCGATGGCCACGTCGAGGCGGATCATCGTCATGCCGTTCATGTTCTCGGTCTTCCCATCGGCCACCACTTGCTCGGCCTTCTGCCAGTCGATGACGTGGAGGAAGTCGAAGTCGTTGGCGATGGCGGTCGATTCGAGCGACTTCTTCGGATCCTCGAGATTGCCACCGGTGGCCATCTCGCTGTTGTAGGAGTTGATGAATCCGAAACCGAAGCTGCTGAGCTTGCCGGCGTCGGCAAGGTCCTGGGTGTACGGCGGCAGCTCGATCTGGAAGCTGCGGTCCATGTCGATGCGACCGGTCTCTTGGTCGATGGCCATCCAGCAGGAGGCACCGCGGTAGTACTTCGCGTAATCGCTGAGCGGGGCATAGCCACCGGGGGCGAGGAACGGCGAAGGGGTCATCGAGGAGATGTGCACGTATTCGCTGTTGGGAGTGACGAAGCAGCCACCGTGCGACGTGCCGATGTTGGGCAGGTCGATGATCTGCTTGGTCTTGAAGTCGGCGAGGTCGATCATGGCGATGCGGCCGTTGGCGCGGTCGTTGATGTACAGCCACCGCCCGTCGTAGTCGCCATCGGTTTCCGACAGGGCCGGGTGATGGGTGTCGCCCCAGCCCAGGGGCTCGCTCTTGCTGGGGTCGGAGCCCGCGCTGAGCACCGATTCGCTCTGATCGCTGCCGAAGCCATAGCCCTGCCACGCTTCGCGGGTGAACACCGGAATCGCCTTCAACAAGCGCATCGATGGGCAGCCGAGGACGTACATCTGACCGGAGTGACCCCCGGACGCGAAGATGAAGTACGGGTCGAACTCACCCGGGGGAACGAACGACTTCAGCGCGCCCGCTGCCCAGTTGCCATTGAAACCACGGGCGGCGATGATGTCTTCGTAGTTACCGCTGGTACTGCTGCTCTGGCCGAGCTTGGCACCAACGACGCCGGCGACGGCACCGCCGGCCATCATTCCGAGGGCTGAGCGACGAGACACCGTCGCCTTCGCCGCGTGCACTTCAACCTTCTCCGGCTCGCTCATCTGAGGTTCCTCTGGTGATTCGTTGATCTGACAGACCAAGTAGATCAATTTCATCCGTTTACCTCCAGGGTCTTAAGGCCCTTGAGGGCGGTGGTCCCCACGACGGGTGAGGAAATTCCACCTGCAGTGTCCGTGGCCACTACTGATGCGTACCCGCCGTCGCCATGGGACCATCAAGGCGATCTCGACGCATCGCGCGTCGGACCACGAGGAGAAGGCCGTGACCAACATGGGCCCGCATGACCACCACGATCGTCTCCCTGTCTGTCAGGACAGTCCGCAGCACCCCCTGACAGGGGGTGCCACAACAACCGTTGTCCTCGACGTCACCGGTCTTCATTGGGCGACGGAGCAGTCGGTGATCGAACGAACACTCAGGCGTCTCGAAGGCGTCATCGGCGTTGATGCGAACGCCGTCGCTCAGACCGCCACCGTCACTTATGACCCGAGCCTCACGAACCTTGCCGAACTACGACACTGGGTCGAGGAGTGCGGCTACCACTGCGCCGGACAATCGGTCCCCGGACACATCTGCCACCCGATGACCGAACCACGACCGGACACCACGACGGTGCACGACCACGCTCACCAGGCGGCGTCGGAACACGCCGCCACCGATCACGGAACCACGACACTGCACTCCCCTCACGACATGATGAGCCACGGCGGCCACGGCAACATGTCGATGGCCGACATGGTCGACGACATGCGCCGCCGGTTCCTGGTCGCCGCGCTGTTCTCGTTGACAGTGCTGCTGTGGTCACCGATCGGGCGTGACGTCCTCAACTTCCATGTCGACGCGCCCTTCGGGCTGCGCGACGACATCTTCCAGTTGTTGCTCAGCCTGCCAGTCATCTTCTACTCGGCATGGATCTTCTTCGACGGCGCCTACCGCGCCCTGAAGGCACGCACCCTCGACATGATGGTGTTGGTGGCCGTCGGCGTCGGCGCCGGCTGGCTCTACTCACTCGGCATCACGCTGACAGGTGGAGGCGAGGTGTTCTACGAAGCCGCCACCGTTCTCTCGGCCTTCGTGCTGCTCGGGCACTGGTTCGAGATGCGAGCGCGCGGCGGTGCCAACGAGGCGATCCGGGCACTCCTCGATCTCGCCCCACCGATGGCCACCGTGATTCGTGGCACCGAAACCGTGGAGGTACCCACCGCGGAAGTCAAAGTCGGCGACCTTCTGCTGGTCCGCCCAGGCTCGAAGGTTGCGGTCGACGGCCTCGTCGAAGAAGGCGAGAGCGACCTCGACGAATCGATGGTCACCGGCGAGAGCCTCCCTGTGCACAAAGCCCCCGGCGCCGCCGTCATCGGTGCCACCCTCAACACCACCGGTACCCTGCGCGTACGAGCCACCAACGTCGGTGCCGACACCGCCCTGGCCCACATCGTCAAGCTCGTGCAAGAGGCACAGAACTCCAAGGCCCCCGGCCAACGACTCGCCGACCGGGCCGCGTTCTGGCTTGTACTGGTCGCGCTCATCGGCGGCACCATCACGTTCCTCGTATGGAGCGTGCTCGTCGGGCGACCGACCAACGAAGCGATCCTGTTCGCGATCACGGTCGTGGTGATCACCTGCCCCGACGCGCTCGGCTTGGCCACACCGACCGCGATCATGGTCGGCTCCGGCCTCGGTGCCCGCCGCGGTGTGCTCTTCAAGAACGCGATGGCGCTCGAGTCCGCGGCACACGTCGACACCGTCGTGATGGACAAGACCGGCACTCTCACCAAGGGCGAACCCGAGGTCACCGACGTCATCGTGATTGGCATCGAGGAGGACCGCTTCCTCTCGCTCGTGGCCGCAGTCGAACGCGAGAGCGAGCACCCTTTGGCCCGCGCCATTGTCGCCGAGGCGGAACGACGTGGAGTGCCGACGCTGCGCGCTGAGCGGTTCGACAGCATCCCCGGTCACGGAGCCGTCGCCACCGTCGACGGCCACCGGATAGCGGTCGGCAACAGCCGGCTGATGGAACGCGAACACGTCGAGATCGGTGCGTTGGCGGCACGGAAGCGTGAACTGTCCGAAGGCGGTCGAACCGCCGTCACCATCGCGGTCGACGGCGAGTTGGCCGGCTTGGTCGCGATGGCCGATGCACCCCGACCGACAGCGGCCGCAGCTGTCGCCGCGCTACGCGAGCTCGGCATTGAAGTCGTGATGCTCACCGGCGACAACGAAGCGACCGCGCGTCGTATCGGTTCGCTGCTCGGTGTCACGACCGTAGTCGCCGAGGTGCTCCCGGGCGACAAGGCATCCAAGGTCGCCGAGCTGCAGGCCCAAGGTCGCAAGGTCGCAATGGTCGGCGACGGGGTCAACGACGCGCCCGCGCTCGCCCAAGCCGACGTCGGAATCGCGATCGGTGCCGGAACCGACGTCGCCATCGAAACCGCCGATGTCGTCCTGATGCGCAGCGACCCACTGGACGTACCGGTTGCCCTACAGATCGGACGCGGAACGGTGCGCAAGATGCGCCAGAACCTGGGATGGGCCATCGGCTACAACGCTCTCGCCCTCCCCATCGCAGCGGGAGTGTTCGAGCCGGCCTTCGGTTTGGTCCTGCGACCCGAGATTGCTGCACTCTCGATGTCCGGCTCTAGCGTCATCGTCGCCGTCAACTCCGTCATGCTCAAGCGGCTGAGGCTCCCCTCGCAATCAGTGGTGCAGAACGACACGCCCGGAGCACCCAGTCGCGGGTGAGCTCTCGAGCACCGCCAGTCCCCGTGTAGCCTCCTACTACACTATGTCGGAGTTTCCGGTTCGCGAAGACACAGCCAGTCTCGAGCTGTGGTCGGCGCGGATGCGGGTTCTGTTGAGCCGCGCGCTCGACGTGGCGAGCGAGCACGATCTCCCCGCCGTACTCCAGCAGATCGTCGAGGGCGCTGCCGAGGTGGCTGGGGCACGCTATGCGGCGATCGGGGTGGACGACGCCGAGAAGCAGGACGGCGCCCACAGTGCGGACGAGGCGTTGATCATGGCGCTCGCCGCGTTCGCCGCCAGCGCGATCGAGAACGCCGAGCTGGTCACGGCGGAGCGAGTTCACGCGGACGCCGTGGCACGCCAAGTCGCCGCGGAAGAGAGCGAGCGGGCACGTCGAGACGTCCTCGCAGCGGTGATCGCGGCCCAGGAGTCGGAACGGGCGCGGGTGTCGCGCGATCTGCACGACGACATCGGCCAAGCCCTCACGTCGGTACTGCTCGGTCTGCGTCTGATCGAGGGGCCAGCACAGAACGAGCCCGACGACGACCTCGTTCGCAGGGTCGACGAGCTGAGACAACTGGTCGTCGACGCGTTGCGCCGAACCCGCCGCCTCGCATTCGAGCTACGGCCGACAGTGCTCGACGATGTCGGCCTGGCGCCGGCGCTGGCGCGACTGGTTGCAGACACCGCCGAACGTTCCGGCCTGATCGTCGATGCAGTGGTCGATTCTGCACCGGCGCTCGGCGAGATGCCCCCCGAGGTCGCCACGGCCGTGTACCGGGTCGTGCAGGAGGCATTGACGAATGTTGTTCGCCATGCGCGCGCGACAAACGCGAGCGTGGCCGTCACTGCCGCTGCGGGTCGGCTGAGAACACTGGTCGAAGACGATGGGATCGGCTTCGATCCGACCGGGCCAGTCAGCGGACACCTCGGTCTGAAGGGAATGAAGGAACGAGCCGAACTGGTCGGGGGGACCGTTCGCGTCGTATCCACCCCTGGCTCAGGAACGACGGTCGTGCTGGAGGTACCCATTGCGTGAGACCGGGGTGCTCCGAGTGGCGTTGTGCGACGACCACGGCGTCGTGCGCGGCGGGCTTCGGCGGATTCTCGATGCCGAAGTCGATCTGGAGGTGGTCGGCGAGGCGGGCAGTGTCCGTGAGGCTGTCACGCTCGCTGAAGTAGAGCGACCCGACGTCTTCGTCATGGATCTCGGCCTGCCCGATGGGAGCGGTATAACTGCCACGGCCGAGGTGCGACGGGTGAGCCCGAACACCCGCGTCCTGATACTCACCGTTCACGACGATGTCGCCTATCTCCGAAGAGCGTTCGAAGCCGGAGCAGATGGGTACATGGTGAAGGAGGCAGCCGACGTCGAGCTCGTGCAGGCGGTGCGGCAGGTCGCCGGGGGGCGTCAGTACGTCCATCCGACACTCGGTGCCGCGCTGCTGGCCGCCGATGCACCACACGCACGACCACACGGTCCGGGAGGTGATCTGTCCGAGCGCGAAATCGAGGTGCTGCGCTGCATCGCCCTCGGCATGACCAATGCCGAGATCGCTGCCCAACTCTTCGTCTCGGTGCGCACGGTCGAGACTCATCGAGCCCACATTCAGCAGAAGCTCGACATTCACAGTCGCGCCGATCTCGTTCGGTTCGCCCGCGACGCCGGCCTGCTCGACCAGGGGTCCTCCCCCGAGTAATCCCGCAACCTCGTTCCGTAGTTCCACCGGATTACCCCCGGGTAGGCAGCGGGCGATGATGAAGTCGTGAAGGGCGAACGCTGTCCTGTGTGCGACGACACCCCGCTGGTTCTGGTTGCCATCGCACATCCCGCGATGCAACGGATGATCCTCGAACTCCTCGAGCGCGAACACGGTTGCTGGCACGTACGCCTCCTCGACCAAGACCTCCCGGCAGCGATGCGCTTCCTCGCGCCGGACCTCGTGATCGTCGACAGCGCCGCGTTTCCTCGGTGCTGCCGTGATCGAACCGGCGGCTATCCGCGTGACCGGATCGTCGTCGTCGGCCCGGAACCGGATGCCGCCTACATGGCCGCCGCTCTCCGCCACGGAGCCGGAGGCTGGGTAGCTCGAGACGACGTCGCTGACAGCCTCAGCGCCGAAATGCGCAGGGCGCTCGGCTGCATCCACGAGCCCTGTCCAGCACCCCGCTCGCCGGCAACGGGTCAGTACACCACCACACCCGAATGGGTAGCTGCGCCGGATGCGGAAAGTACTCCAGCGACGGATGATCGACCCAGATGAAAGGAGTCGCGATGACTGAGTTCCTCGCCACGAACTGGCTGTGGATCGTCTTCGTAGTGGCGATGCTCGCGATGCACCGCCACGGCGGCTGCGGCATGCACGGCCGACACCACGAACACCACGAACACCACGAACACCACGAGGAGGGCGGCACCGAGAAGACCCGTCCGGTCGGGCACGGGAGAGGCATGTCGTGACCGCCACCGTTCACCATCGTCGTGAACGTGCCCGAATTGCAACGCGCAGCATCCGCCACGGTGCGATCGCCGCGGGAGCGATGGCACTCTTCTACCTGGTGGTCGTCCGTGCGGCATCAGGCTCTTGGGGCCATCTCGCCGACCAGGCTCGACAGGACTGGTACTACCTGGTCGCCATTGTCGTCGGCTTCGGAACGCAGGTCGCCCTCGTCTCGGAGCTACGCCACCGCCGTCGAACTGGCCGCGGCGCCACGGTCACCGCCGGAGCGGGGGCCGGCGCATCGGCAGCGGGCATGGTCGCCTGCTGCGCGCACCACATCGCCGATCTCCTCCCAATCGTTGGCGCAGCCAGTGCAGCGGGATTCGTGACGGACTACCGCGTCCCGTTCATGCTCGCCGGCATCGCCATCAACGCGGTGGCGGTCATTTTCGCCGCTCGCCGTCTCGGCCAGACGACCTTTGAACACAACGGAGAACCGACATGAAAACGCGCCGCCTACACCTCTTTGCTCTAGCACTCGCGATCACAGGAACACTTGCCGCCTGCAACGACTCGTCGAAGAGCGCGCCCGTCGCCTCGGTGTTTCCCGTTCGAACGGTGGAGGCAGGAGCTGTCGAAGTGATCATCACCCCGATCCTGATCGACTCGTCCGGGGCCACGTTCGCGATAGTTCTCGACACGCATTCGGCCGACCTTTCGCTCGATCTCGCGACCTCGGCGTTGCTCGACGTCGGTGGCACGGCGTGGATCAACGCGGGCTGGACGGGTGATGGGCCGAGCGGACATCACAGAGAGGGTGAGATCCGGTTCACCGCCCAAGGGCCCGCACAGGGAACTGCGACGCTGACCATCTCGGGTCTGCCAGAGCCGGTCGAAGCCACCTGGGAGCTCGCAGAGGGCTGAGGTCGCGCCCGACCGACTTGCACTTTGGCGAGCCCCCGTTCAGCTGCGCATCAGTCGTGCAATCGCGGCAGTGGCCTCGTCGATCTTCGCCTGCGCCTGGGGGCCTCCTGCGTGGACAGCGTCGACCACGCAGTGTTCGAGATGGTCGTGGAGCAAGCCGAGTGACACCTGTTGCAGGGCTTTGGTGATCGCCGACACCTGATCGAGGATGTCGATGCAGTAACGGTCCTCGTCGACCATGCGAGCGATGCCGCGCACCTGTCCTTCGATGCGGGCGAGCCGTTTGGCGATGTCGGTCTTCTGCATGTCGTAGGCAGCCACGATCATGCTCCACTCTTCCACTGAGAAGGTCTCACTGAGCCGGTCATGATGTGCCACTCGCAGACTTGAACCGGCGCAGCCTGAGGCTGTTCGACACGACGAAGACGCTGGAGAACGCCATCGCCGCGCCGGCAAGCATCGGGTTGAGCAGCCCGGCTGCGGCGAGCGGCAGTGCGGCGACGTTGTAGGCGAAGGCCCAGAACAGGTTGCCCTTGATGGTGGTGAGTGTGCGTCGCGAGAGACGAATGGCGTCGACCGCCGCCCGCAGGTCGCCGCGAACCAGTGTCAGGTCGCTCGCTTCGATGGCGACGTCGGTGCCGGTGCCCATCGCCAATCCGAGGTCGGCCTGGGCGAGGGCGGCGGCGTCGTTGACACCGTCACCGACCATGGCCACGACCCGACCCTCGGCCTGCAACCGCCGGATCACCTCGACCTTCTCGGCCGGGAGGACTTCGGCGATGACCTCGTCGATGCCGACCTGAGCGGCGACGGTCCTGGCGGCGCGGGCGTTGTCGCCGGTGAGCAACACCGGTGAGAGCCCCAGCCGACGAAGGCCGGCGATGGCTTCAGCAGAGGTGTCCTTGATGGTGTCGGCCACCACGAGCATCCCGCGGGCGGCGCCATCCCAGCCGACGAACACGGGTGTCCGCCCGGCAGCCTCAGCGTTGTCGCGGGCCCCGCGCAGGTCGTCGTCGAGATGGAGTGACCAGTCGGCGAGGAAGCGCTCGCGGCCGACCACGACCGCGTGCCCGTCGATGACACCTTGGACGCCGAGCCCTTCGGTGTTGCCGAAGGACTCCACGGAAACGAGGGTGACGCCACGCTCGCGGGCTCCGGCCGCGATCGCTGCCGCGATCGGATGCTCGGAGGCGTCCTCCAACGATCCGGCCAGCCGCAGCACCTCGTCGGCGTCGACGCCGGCTGCTGGCACGACATCGACCAGCGCCATCCGGCCGGTCGTGACGGTGCCGGTCTTGTCGAGCACGATGGTGTCGACGCGGCGTGTGGACTCGAGCACTTCCGGGCCCTTGATCAGGATGCCGAGCTGTGCTCCGCGACCGGTGCCGACCATCAGGGCAGTCGGCGTGGCCAACCCCAGCGCGCATGGGCAGGCGATGATCAGCACGGCGACAGCCGCGGTGAAGGCGGTCGCCGCGCTGTCGGTTGCGGCAGCGGTGAGCCAGAAACCGAGTGTGGCCGCGGCCAGCATGATCACGACCGGAACAAAGATTGCGGCGACCCGGTCGGCCAGACGTTGCACCTGGGCCTTGCCCGTCTGGGCGGCTTCGACGAGGCGGGCGATCTGCGCGAGAGCAGTGTCGGCACCGACTCTCGTGGCTAGCACCAACAGTCGTCCACCGGCATTCACCGTCGCGCCGGCGACAGCGTCGCCAGGGCCGACCTCGACGGGAACGGGTTCACCGGTGAGCAAGGAGGCATCGATGGCTGACGTGCCATCCTCCACCACACCGTCAGTTGCCACCTTCTCGCCAGGTCGCACGACGAAGCAGTCACCGACCGCCAACTCGTCGATCGGGATGCGCACCTCCGCGCCGTCACGGATCACGGCTACGTCCTTCGCACCGAGTTCCAACAACGCCCGTAGTGCAGCGCCGGAGGTGCGCTTGGCGCGAGCCTCGAAATATCGGCCGGCGAGGATGAAGACCGTGACCCCTGCCGCGACCTCGAGATAGATCTGGCCCGAGCCCATGCCGCGCTCGGGGGTGAGCGAGAACCCGTGACGCATCGATGGGTCACCCGCGTCGCCGAGGAACAGCGCGTACAACGACCACCCGAACGCAGCCAGCGTGCCGACCGAGATGAGGGTGTCCATCGTCGCTGCCCCGTGCCGAAAGTTGGCCCATGCCGCCCGGTGGATCGGTAACGCGCCCCAAGCGACCACCGGCGCCGCCAGGGTGAGCGACAGCCACTGCCACGCATCGAACTGCAACGCCGGAACCATCGCCAGCAGCACCACAGGCAGCGACAACGCACCGGAGACGAACAGGCGTTGGCGCAGGACGCGTGTGGGGTCGGCGGCAGCGGCGGCCTCGACCGTGTCGGCTGATGCAGCGACACCGGGGGGCCGTTGAACGGTTGCCGTGTAGCCGGCACCCTCGACCTGGGCGATCAGGTCCTGGGCGGTCAGCGAGTCGTCGGTGATGATGATCTTGGCCTTCTCCGTCGAGTAGTTGACCGACGCGGTCACACCCTCGAGCTTGTTCAGGCGCTTCTCGATGCGGGCGGCGCACGACGCGCAGGTCATGCCACCGATATCGAGTTGCACCTGGTTCGTGATGGGGTCAGTGATGTCGGTGCTCATGGTGACTGGCTTTCATGATCGTTCGACATGGATGGGTCGGTGGTCATTGCGTCGGACCGCGCTACATCGATCGTGAACGAGGCGGTGCGCACTGTTCCGCCGGACGAGAAGTCGAAGAAGAGGCGATACGTGCCGGGGGTGGGAAACTCGGCCGCGAAACGGACCGGGCCCGCCTCGCCATCCAGCGGGTGCACGTGCAGGTAGCCGAGATCGCCCTCACGGATCACGACCAGGTGACCGGCAGCGCCCAGATAAGGCTCGGTGACCACCGCCGCTCCGTTGCGGGCGACGTCAAACGCGAGCGTGCTCTCCCCCACGGCCGCCATGCCGGCGAGCGACACCGTGAAGCCGTCGACCTCGGTTTTCGGTGAGACCGCGGGCACGTCGATCGGCACGACGAGACCCGACACCGAGACGTCGGTCGCGAGCGTGATCTGATCCGCACCATGCGGCCGAAAATCCGCGTAGGCCCGGTACGAACCCGGGGTCATCGCCGGCAGGTCGATATTCCACGTGCCGTCCGCCGCCAGCACTGGATGTATGTGGAGGTAGTCGACAAGGTTGCGCGACAGCACGACCAGATGCATCCGCCGGTCGTTCAGCAGATCGAAATCGGTGACCGTTGAACCATCGGCCCGTTCGATTCGGAACGTGAACACCGATGGCTCTCCCGCCTCGACGGCTGCAACGTCGGTGACCAACTGAAAGCCGTCAGCCGCAGTCGTCAGCCCGGACAGCCCGACGGCGATGACAGTGGGCGACTCGGGAGACATCGTGGAATGGTCCGCCGACGCACCGACGCCGATGGGGCCGAGACCGGCGCCGGCGGCCGCGGCAAGACCGAACACCGCCACCACGCCGAGCGCATAGACGCCGAGCCGGGACCCGGTTCTCACGGAGCGACCACGAAACCTGCCTCGTCGATCGCAGCGGCGAAGGCTTCGGGATCGACGGGCTGCTCGGATTCGACCGTCACCGAACCACTTTCGACGTCGACGTCGACATTGGTCACCCCCTCCAGCTTTGACACCTCGGACGTCACCGACGCGACGCAGTGCCCACAGGTCATACCGACAACAGTGAATGACTCCATACCCATAGCAAACTCCTCGATCCAATACCAGGTGGGGGTATAGGCTATCATACTACCCCCACCGGGTATTGCAACCAGGATCCGACGCAGGTATCAAATGTCGCACAGGATGCGAGATTCCGTGACAGCGTAAGCACCCATGAACAGCTGTGATGTGGGGCGGGTGGGTATCGAACCCACGACCGAGGGATTATGAGTCCCGTGCTCTAACCACTGAGCTACCGCCCCGAACAGCACCACCGTAGCGACACGACGGGACCGGAAAAGGCAAACGGCCCGCACGCTGC
>JANONE010000017.1:0-3474 GCA_031420675.1 Ilumatobacteraceae bacterium
GGTGCCCCGCAGCGGCAGCGGTGGCAGGCACGGGATGACGAACATCAGCGGAAGGATGAGCGACTTCTGCCGGGTGAGTACACCAAGGTTGGCGAAGCTGGAGTACGCGAGACCGCCGAGGAACAGCGATGTCATCGCGAAGGCGACGAACGGGTTGGTCACGATGAGCTTCGCCAGGTGCAGCACGCGCCGGTACGAGATCAGGCAGATGATGAGGAAAGCGGCGATCTCGAGGGCCGACAGCAGTTGTGCGAAGCCTCTGACCTCGATCAGCAGTGGCCGGGTGAGCGTGCGGAACGAGGCGATCGGCCAATCGGACGGGCTGTTGACGGCGGGCGGCGTGAAGGTGGAGCCGGTCTCGGAGGTACGTCGCGTGGTCTCGTTGAGGATGTCGGTGATGCTGGTGCTGTTGACGGCCGTCTCGTCGGTCTTGGGGTTGAGGTAGCGGACCGTGGTGGATGCGACCGCCGACAAGGCGACTGCCGCGACGCCGACCGCCAGCAGCATCAGCAGGCGTTGCACCCCGGCGCCTCGCGTGCGGTCCCGCACGCGGCCACGGAAGACGGCGACAAGAAGTGCCGGCAGCAGCCCGGCCAGCCAGACGCCGGCGATGTGCGGCCTGACGAAGGCGGCGCCGCCGAGCCCGATGGCCGTGACCAGGACCGAGCGGAAGAACCCGCGTTGGGTAAGCAGCCGGGCGATGCCGTAGGTGGCGATGCCCAGCCACAGCATCATCCAGGCTTCCTTGCCGATGGACGAGGGCCAGTAGACGAGGCTGGGGGCGAGCACGCAGAAGGCTGCGTACCGGCGGCGCTCGAGGCCGGGGACGGCGAGGCATGCCGCACGCACGAACCACGCCAGCCCCCAGAACGCGAGCCAGCTGAAGAACAGGAACCCGCCCAGCTTGCTGGAGCCCATGACGGTGTAGACGAGCGAGGTGAAGCGCTCCATGAACTCGGTGCCGGTGCCGCTGGGCAACACCGTCGAGAAGGACGCGTCGCCTGCCCACACCTTGCCGGCAGCTTCGCTCGCGTACTTGTGGTAGCGCTCGGCGTCGGTGGCGCCTCCGTAGGCGTCGAAAGCCACCCAGTAGCGCACCAGTGCACCGGCCAGCTTGGCGGTGAGACCGAGCCACATCACGCGCTGCAGCGGCTTCAGGTCGCCGCTGAACATGCGGCGGACGCCGAGCATGCCCACGATCAACAGCACCGGCGCGATCACCAGCGCGCCCCAGATGTCGAAGGAGAGGTTGGCCATCGCCCAGCTGAGCGCGACCAGGTAGGCGACTGCGGCGGCGACCAAGGCCTGCTCGCCGGGGCGCAGGTTCATTCCGGCTTCTTGGCAGCCATCAAAGGATCGCTCGGCGTGCTGCCGTGGCCGTCGGGGCGGTGGTCGACGTCGTCGCCACTCTCGACCACGTCGACAACCTCGATGGGGTCGGTCGGGTCGGGGGGGTCGGTCGCTCGCCGGCCGGGGCTGCGGTCGGCGACTTCCGGATCGGCCCCTCGGCGTTCCTCGCCGTGGTACTTCTTGAGCCTGCGCAGGCTGCGACCCCGCACCTGGAACCTGCGCCGCTCGGTACTCCTGCGGTCGGTGTACTCGTAGTAGGCCGTCCGCTCGGTGGAGAGGCCCGTGAGCACCAGCAGGATGGGCGCGGTGGTGAGATCGCGGAGGATCGCGATGGTGCGCTGGGCGGTCTCGATGTTGGTCTGGCCGATGCGGGCGACCATCACGATCACGTCGGCGATGGGCACCAACTCCAACGGCTCAGCGGTGGCGCCCAGCGGCGACGTATCGACCACGATGGCGTCGCAGTTAGCGGCCAGACGAGGCAACACCTTGGCGGTGGTGCGAGCGAGATCGCCGGCCGGACCCAATCCGCTCAGGTCGAGGATCGACAGGTCCGGGTCGCGGGTGGCGCTGAGCATCCACTCCGGCGGCAGGGTGTCGGTCTCCTGCAAGGTGAACGGGTGCTGTGCCACGGGGAGGCCGGTGATGGCCCGGGCCAGCCGCGGGCGGCGGAAGTCGGTGTTGGCCGCGACGGTCCGCTGGCCGCTCTCCACGAATGCGGCAGCGAGGTTGGCAGCCAGCGAGGTCTTCCCTTCGGCCGGCCCGGGCGACACCACGACGGTGATGCGTGCGCGGTCGACGGGTTCGAGACCGTTGTGCACGAAGCTGATCACGTTGCGCAGCGTGCGGTAAGAGTCGGACAGAGCGTCGTGCCGACCGCTGGTGACCACCAACCCGGCGGCGCCGTCCCCTTTCAACTTGGGAATCTCCACGCGGGCACGCATGCCCATCACGGCCTCCGCCTGCTCGCGGGTGCGCAGTCGCCGGTCGAGCAGGCTGAGAGCCACGACCACCCCGATGCCCAGCACCATTCCGGCCACCATGCCCATCAGGCCGCGAACGGTTCGCGAGGTGGGGGCGCTGAGGCCGCCGGACTCGTTGGTCTGCTCGATGGCCTGCGCCCGCTCGAGGGTTGTGAAGGCCAGGATGGGGGGCTTTCGGTGAGCGTCTGGTCCTGTTCGAACGCCACGCTGTACTGGCGTGAGACGGCATCTCGCTGAGCGATGAGCACCGGATCGTTCGGCTTTCCTGCGAGCTGACGGGTTAGGTCGCCGAGCTTCCCCTCCAGCAGGGCGAGCCGGCTGATGGATGACGCGACGCGGTCCTGGTAGATCTGGTACTGCCGCTCGATGAGGTAGGCGTTGAGCGTGTCGGCGAACGCGTCGGCGACCTGCACTGCCAATGCGGCGTTCGCCTGTGTGGTCTCCACGGTGAGGGCGCCGGTGTTCAGGTCGTAGGCAACAATCACCTCCGTTGCCAGCACCGCCGGGTTCCCGGTGTAGCCGATCTGCTCGGCCACCCGCATGGGCACCTCACCGGTGGTGGCCAGCAGGGGCACCTGGTTGGGTGACACGGCGGTACTACCGCTGAGGCTCGTTTCGTTGTTGAGCAGCATGGTGTGGCGGGCGTAGTAGGTCGTGAACGCCGACGACTGCTCGACCTTCGCCGGTGCCGGGAGCGCGCCAAGGGCAAAGCCGACTGCAGCCAACACGAGGATGACCCACCAGCGTCGTCGTGCTGCAACCAGCAGTGAGGGATTGTCCATGGCCCGTCTGTCACCGATTCCCGTTAGTTCCGAACGCGCGAAGCGTACTGTCCGCAGGCCGGACCGTCGGGGCAGCACTTTGATTCAGCCTATCAGTGGCGTTCTCACTTTTTCGGCGGGGCCGCTCGTCGGATCAGTTACAACGCCAAGTTCAGTCACATTGAATGAGTCGTTCACAGTGACGGCAAGCAATCTACGCGGCAGCAAAGTGCGGGCAGTCACGTTCTTCATTGATGGGAATTCACAGGTCCCTGGCAGCGACAGCTTCGAGGTTCACGGGCAAGGATTTGGCGCGGCAACCGTCGAGGCGGACACGGCTGGCGGCAGCGATTCGATTTGGATCGACATCGACGCTCCTC
>JANONE010000018.1:0-4212 GCA_031420675.1 Ilumatobacteraceae bacterium
CCATGCACGAGACAGCCATGCACGAGACAGCCATGCACGACACGGATCGGGCGGCATACGACCTCCCGACGCCCGTCGACCTCGGCCCTGGCAGCCGCCTTGCGATTCGCGGGCAGCACGCCGTGTCGATCGCTCGTTCGCTGATGCTGCAACTGGCGGCATCGTGCGGCCCTGCCGACCTGCGCATGGTGGTCGTGACCGACCGACCCGCCGAGTGGGATTGCCTTCGCGGTTTGCCCCACCTCACACAGCCCGACGGGTCGGCTGCCGTCGTCGGCGAGGCCGGGCTCGGTCCTCTGCTGGCCGATCTCGGTGAACACGCGGCACACCTCGTGTTGATCACCGATCTACCGGGCGGCTTGGCAGCCCGTACCAGCCCACTGCGTCGCGCGCTCGCCGACCCGACCGCCAGAGCGCTGTTGCTGGTGCTGCCGGCGGAGGTGGGGGTGCCACACCTCTGCACCTCCGTGCTCACCGTCGCGAGCGGCCCGGTGGGCAGATGGGTGGCTGATACACGCGCCACGCTGTTGCCGGTGCCGGTGCGCTTCGCCGGCATCGGAGCGCGGAGCGCGTGTGCCTGCACCGCTGCCCTGCGCGCGCTCATCGACCCGGAGGACCCGCTCAGCGTCGCCACCGGTGTACCGCGCGAACTGTCGCTGGGCACGCTGCTGGGTGACCTGGGCAACTCACTGACACCGGCCGGCATCGTCGCCACCTGGGTGGCCGCCGGCCCCGACCCCAGCCCGTGCACACTGATCGGCATGGCCGCCGATGGCCCGGTGGACATCGACCTCGTGCGCGATGGCCCGCACGGCCTCATCGCCGGCACCACTGGCGCGGGCAAGAGCGAACTGCTTCGCAGCCTGGTCGCCGGCATGGCCGCCGGGGCCAGCCCGGCCCATCTCAGCTTCGTCCTCGTGGACTACAAGGGTGGCGCCACGTTCGACGCCTGCGCGGCGCTTCCACACGTGGTGGGCGTGATCACGGATCTCGATGACCACATGGCCGACCGCGCGTTGCGGAGCCTGCACGCCGAACTCCGACGCCGCGAAGGCATCCTGCGCGAGCACAGAGCAGCCGACCTCGCCATGTTGCGGTCCGAGGCACCACACGTCGTGCTGCCTCGACTGGTGGTCGTCATCGACGAGTTCGCCGCGCTCGTCGCCGAGCAACCTGGCTTCCTGCACGCACTCGTCGGGGTGGCACAGCGCGGACGCAGTCTCGGTGTGCATCTGCTACTGGCCACACAGCGGCCGAACGGAGTGATCAGCGACGACATTCGCGCGAACACCAACCTTCGTGTGGCGCTGCGACTGCAGGACACGGCGGATGCCCTCGACGTCGTTGGTGTACCCGCGCCGGCAATGCTGCCTCGCGGGCTGCCCGGCCGAGCGGTGATGCGCCTCGGGGCCGACGACCACCTCACCTTTCAAACCGCCCGTTGCACGGGGGCCACCCACACAGCGGGCGAGACGGATCTGCAGTTGCTCGTACGCTCGATCGGTGAGGCGGCGCGGCTGTCCGGGGTGCCTCGGCCGCTTGCGCCATGGCAGCCGCCACTCGCCTCCGCGGTCATGCGTGGCGGCCTGCCCGATGGTGCGATCGGCCTCGTCGACGACCCCGATCGACAACAGGTGCTGCCGCTGTATTGGTCGCCCGCCGATGGACATCTGCTGATCGCCGGGAGCCCCGGCGCGGGCGTTACGTCCACGCTGCACACACTCGCAGTGCACACGCTCACGGGTAGCGACCGGGCCAAGACTGCGCTGGACGTCTACGTGCTCGACGGTCGCGGCGACGGGTTGCTGGCCGGGCTGGCCGGGCACCCAAGATGCGCGGCAGTGGTGCGGTTGCACGAGCGGGAACGGTTGATGCGCCTGGTGCACCGGCTGCGCCACATCGTTCGCTCGCGACTGGCTGGTGGTGCCTGCACCGGCGTGGTGCTGTTCATCGACGGTCTCGACGCGGTCCGCCGCACTCTCGACGATGTCGACACTGCCGCCGAGTTCGACGCATTGGAGGAGGTGCTCGCCGATGGTGAGGCCGCCGGCATCACCATCGTCGCGAGCGTCGAGCACGCCGCCGCAATTCCCGCGGGATTGCTCGCCCGGTGTGCGCACCGCTGGGTGATGCATCTCCACGACGTTCACGATGCGTCCACGCTGGGTGTGGCCGCGACGCATGTACCCAAGGCGGCAACCCCAGGGCGACTGGTGATCGCCGGCAGCGGTCTGGTGGCGCAACTGGTGATCCCCGGCGACGCACCGCCGTTGGCGGTGCCATCTGACTGCGGTGCACCGGCCCCGGCCATCACCGTCGTGCCGTCGGCCGTCGACGCGGCGACCCTGTCGGACGGTTTCACCCACGACGGCCTCACCGTGCTGCCCCTGGGAACCGACTTCGGCAGCGGCGATACGCGTCGCCTCGAGCTACCCGACGGCGAGCACGTGCTCGTGCTCGGTGGGGCGCGCTCCGGCCGCAGCACCGCACTGACCCGCCTGGCGACGGCCTGGCGCGCCGCCCACCCGGAGGGGTGGGTGGGCGCGGTGCTGCCGCGTCGCGCGAGCGCAGTGGGCATGGTGGCGCACGCGGTTGCGTCCGACGTGTCGTTGCTGGACCACCTCCCACCAAGCCGTTCGGTGCTGCTCGTGATCGACGACGCCGAGGCCGTCGACGACCCGGGCGGGCATCTGGCCATGCTCGCGGCGAGTGGGCGACCCGGACTCTGGATCGTGGCCGCCGGCCGACCCGACGCGCTGCGCCAGATGTACGGACACTGGACCACGGTGGTGCGGCGAAGTCGCACCGGACTGGTACTCACCGGCGGCAGCGACCTGGACGGCGACCTGCTCGGGGTGGTGCTGCCTCGGCGAAGCCCGGTGCCGGCCCGACCCGGCTTGGGGTGGTTGGTCGCCGGTGGGCCGGCGCACTTGGTGCAGGTCGCGGTCGACACCGCGGTGTCGGCAACAGAAGCGGCGAGCGGCGCCCGGGCGTGACGCACGCTGGCCGGCCCGCACTCAGCGACCCGCCCCGGGCGGCCGCAGCGCGGCCCCACTGTGAACCCGCACCCATGCGGTCAGTCTGCCGCACCGCAACCGGACAGACCAACGGCCGTTGCGCCACGTTGCACCACTAGGCTCCCGCCGCAATGAAGCGGACCACCCCCACTGCACGACTGTTCACCCGTTGCCTCGGGCCGGCGAGCCTGGCCCTGCTCGCGTTCACCGCCTGCAGCAACGACAAGACGGCCACCCCCACGATCACATTGCAACTGCCGCCTCGTATTGCCGTCACCTCGGTGAAGGGCGATCCGGAGAGCCAGTTGCTGGCTGCGATCTTCGCTCGCGTGCTGGAGGACGGCGGCTTCCGTGTGGCTCGCAAGGATCCCGTCGAGCTCGATCGCGCGGGCTACTACCAGGCCCTGCAGGACGGCACCTTCCAGCTGATTCCCGACTATTCGGGAGATCTGCTGTCCTTCGTCTACGGCCAGCCCGGCGCGCCGCCGCTGCCCGACACATCGCTGCCCACCAGTCCCGCGACCACGCAAGCGCCCACCATGATCGCCACCACCACCGTGCCCGGCGCGACCGCCGACACGACCGCCGACACGACCGCCGACACGACTGCCGTCGTCAACGGCACGACCACCACGACCCCCGCATCGGGCCTGCTCACCGGTTCCGTCACCACCACCTCGGCCCCACTCGGCCTCGACACGTCCACCACTGCACCAGCCGCAACCTCCAACGGCCATTCGGTGGCCGAGCAGACGCTCGCCATCAATGCCGGCATGCCTGGAACAATCGTCGTCAACAACACTTCGCAGGCCGAGAACAAGACCGTCGTGGCCTGTACGGCGGCGTACATGAAAGCCAACTCGGGGACAGAACTGATCACGCTCACCGACCTGGCGTCGAACGCGCCGAACATCCGCCTCGCCGGGTCGGCGGCGTACATGAGCGACAACGACCGCGGGTACCCTGCGCTGGTGCGTTACTACGGCGGCGAGTTCAAGGACACCGTCACCGTCGAGGACGCCGGGCTGGCGGCGGCGATCGACGACGACGATGCCGATTGCTTGGCGATCAACTCGTTGAACCCGCTGATCACCACCAAGCGAATGACCATCCTCGTAGACGATCTGCTCATGGCTCCCAGCAACGCTGTCATCGCGCTGATGTCGTCGGTCGCCGCCATCCCGGAGGCGATGGG
>JANONE010000019.1:0-2090 GCA_031420675.1 Ilumatobacteraceae bacterium
TCGACTGCGTCAAGGAGCTGGTGAACAAGCCGATCGACGTGACCCTCGTCGACCGGCACAACTTCCACACGTTCCAGCCGCTGCTGTACCAAGTGGCCACGTCCGGTCTGTCTTCGAGCGATGTCGCCTATCCCGTCCGGGGCATCTTCCAGGATGCGGCCAACGTGCGGTTCCGCACCGGTGAGGTCGTCGGCGTGGACTGGGACACCAAGCACTTGTCGCTCACCGACGGCACCGAGCTGGCATTCGACAACCTCGTGCTCGCCGCCGGCGCTACCACCAACTGGTTCGGTGTGCAGGGTGCCGCCGAGCACGCGTTCCCGCTCTATGAACTCGCGGACGCGATCCGCCTCAGAAATCACATCATCGGTCAGTTCGAGCGAGCCGATGCAGATCCCTCCCTACTCGACGAAGGCGCGCTGTGCTTCGTGGTCCTCGGCGGTGGCCCGACCGGACTCGAGACCGCCGGCGCGCTCACCGAGTTGTTCGACATGGTCTTCGCCAAGGACTTCCGCCGGCTGGATGTCAGTGCGGCCCGGGTCGTATTGGTGGAGATGGGCGACACAGTGCTTAGCGCGTTCAGCGAGCGCGCCCAGATGTATGCTGCCGGGCAGCTTCGCGCCAGAGGGGTCGAGGTCCGACTGGAGAACCGGGTTATCGCAGTCGATGCCACCTCGGTGACTCTCGCATCCGGTGAGGTAACCCCCACTCGCACCGTGGTGTGGGCCGCCGGTGTGCGAGCCAACCCGCTCGCCGATCGTTTGGGTGTCGCCCAAACGCGTGGCGGGCGAGTCGTTGTCACTCCGGATCTGAGGATCCCCGCTCAACCGCACAGCTTCGTGATCGGCGACCTGGCCGCGATCGAGGGGCAGGGCGGTGTGCTGCTCCCGCAGGTCGCGCAGGTCGCCAAACAGTCCGGCAACTACGTCGGGAAGCTCCTCGCCCATTCGGTCAACGGCAAACCTACGCGTCACCCGTTCCGATATCGCGATCGGGGGACAATGGCAACGATCGGCCGTAATTCCGCCGTCGCCGACCTCCCGCTGAAAATCCGGCTCACCGGCTTCGTGGCATGGGTAGCGTGGCTCTTGCTTCACCTGCTCTACCTGGTCGGGTTTCGCAACCGGCTGAGCGTGATCCTGAGCTGGGGGTGGAGCTATCTCACCTGGGACCGCGGACCCCGGCTCATCCTTGAGCCGGCCACCCGACCCGACCCGCTGACCTAATCCCCGTGCAGTTGGAGCTTGATCCGCACCCGTTTGATGGTTCACCGCCGGCAAGCCAGCGGCACAGAACTCCCCGCGATCGGGCACATGCCTCGGCGACGGCCGTGCGCTCAGGTGTTCGATGTTCGATTCGCAGATGCTGGCGATTGAGCCGCTGAGAGCCACGTCGAAGTTGTCGTCGCGCTCCTGTGTTGTGAGGCCATCGGTGAGCGCCGGGAGAAGTCCGCGACCACGCCGTGATTGCGGACAAGACCGCGCCGCCGGTGCCGCTCCTCAGACCTGCTCGGATCGCCGGGCTACATCGGCGACGCCTTTGACGCAGCGGCGCTACCTGGACAACAGGTGGTGGCCCGAACACGACGGCATGGCACTGTTCGATTGTCGAGCAGTCCCGGTGACCCGCTACCGCTATCGCGGCACACGGATCGCCACGCGATGGAGCACGACCACCAACGTCGGATAGCCCCGCGGCACGGCTCGATCCCACTGGGTGACGTGGACCCCGTCCTGTGATGGCGTGTGCGCGTACGCCTGATGGTGCGGTGGCCTCCGGGAGGAGGTGGGCGAGTTCCGCACGACGACCTCGACTCGATCGACGACACCGTGTTCATGGCGATGAACGACGTCGGCTTCGGTGTGCAGGAGGTACTCGACGGGATCGCCGCCGCCGCCGAGGCCGGACTGACTCCCATCAAGATCAACATGGTGGTGCAACGGGGCGTCAACGACGGCTCGATCCTCGACATGGCCCGGCACTTCAAAGGCTCGGGGCACACCCTCCGGTTGATCGAGTACATGGACGTCGGCATCACCAACGGCTGGCGGCTCGACGACGTCGTCCCGGCCCGGGACATCGTTCAGATG
>JANONE010000020.1:0-7244 GCA_031420675.1 Ilumatobacteraceae bacterium
CTGCCGATCAGCGCCAGACGACCGGCGCGAGCACGCTGGACAATCCGGCCGACCAGCTGGGCATCACCCGGTCCCCACACAAGATGCGGACGGATCGCCACGACGGCAAGCGAATCACTAACCGAACCGATCGCCAGTCGCTCCGCCATCGCCTTCGACTCTGCATACCACGCGTTGGTGCGACCAAACACGGGCGCCTCGGCGCCGACGCCGACGAGGGAGTGCCCGGCGTGTGCCACCGATGGAGTGGAGACATGGACGATTCGGCCGACACCTAACCGACGCGCCGCCGCGATGACGTTGGCAGTTCCGTCGACGTTGACGCTGCGGTACTCCTCGAAAGAACCGACGACGCCAACCTTGGCCGCGGCGTGGACGATGGCTTCGCAACCGTCGACAGCTCGCGCAACCACCTCCGCATCGCGCACGTCGCCGAGAACCTGGCTGGTGTCCAACGGCGACTTATGACGCTGCAGCACCACCACGTCGTCGCCGCGTTGCAGCAACGCCTCGGCGCAGCGACGCGCCAGCAGGCTGGTGCCACCGGTGACGAGCACCTTCACGACAGCCGCGCGATCAGCGCCATGGCCGCGCGGCCTTCTCGCCCGCCAGCACCGCCGACGCCCACGCCGCGACAGCGGCGCGATCGATCTTGGTGTTGTGCCGGATGTCGACGGGCAACGCGACCACGCTCAACACTGCCGCCACAGGTTCAGCGAGAGCAGCACGCACACGGTGCGCTACCGCGTCGTCGGCCAAGCCATCCGCGGCTGATGCGTCCTCGACGACCACCACCAACTGCTGGCATCCAAGTGGCCCGACGCCGACGGCAGCACAACGATCGATGCCATTGAGGCGTTCGACCGTCACTTCCACCGGCACCGGCGTCACCGGCCCGCGAGCAGAGTGGATTACGTGGACCGCACGACCCTCGATCCACAACCGCCCGTCGGCATCGAGATGACCGACGTCGCCCGATCGATGCCACACCTGTCCCTCGGCATCGCTGGGCCGTGCATCGCGCTGCGTGCGCCACAACTGGTCATAGCCGTCCGACACCCACGGTGCGCGAACCAGCACCTCCCCCATCGTCGATGGTGGCAGCATCGCCACCACGTCGCCGGCGTCGAAGCCGAGGGCGGCGATCAGCACCGAAGCACCGGCGACGGGCCGACCGACGCAGACGCCTCGCCCGTCGCCCGCCGCCTCGATCTCGGTCAACGAAATGTCCGCGACCGGCAGGGTCTCGGTCATCCCGTATGGCGTGTGCAGCTCGGCGGCCGGACACAGCGTCGACATTGCCCGCAACGTGGCCACCGGCACGGGAGCACCGGCCGATAGCAGCAAGCGCACCCCGGCCACACGCGCATCGGCCGGCGACGACGTGCGCACGACGTTGGCGAGCGCCGCCGGCGAGGCGAACACGATGGACGCGTCGATCGACGCACACGCAGCAGCCAACGCATCAGCGGTGAGCGTGCCAGGTTTGGTGACATCGACATCTGGAATCGTCGACGTGATCCCGAGCGCCGGTCCGTACAACGCGAACGGGGCAAAGGCTGCGACCAGGTTGTCCTCGCCGGTGATGCCGTACGTGTCGACGAGCGCCTGTGCCTGCGCAGCGAGTTGGCGATGGCGGTAGCGCACCCCCTTCGCCGGCCCGGTCGCCCCCGACGTGAACAGCACGGCGGCGGGATCGTCGGCACCGGGAGCGGCGGGTAACGGCGCGGTGGAGCGGGTGAGGTCGTCGAGCGTGGCAACGGCACCGAGCCTCGCAACGGCACCGGGCCTCGCCCGCGAACCGACGACGATCGCGCGCGCTCCTCGTGCCCAACGCAGGACTCTGGCCGCTGCCAGCGCCGGGGGCGGCCCGATCACCCAGTCGACGTGGGCACCGCGCACTGCGCGCCCCAGCCCGCGCAGCCCGAGGCCACGATCGGCGATCACGGTGACTCCACCGGCTCGCCACACCCCGTACACGGCAGCAATCAGATCGACGCCGGGTGGGGTCAGCATCGCCACCCGGTCGCCCGGTTGCAGACCGAGAGCCGACAACCCACGAGCGATCCCCATCACTCGATCGTGCAGTTCGGCGAACGAGGTACGCAGCCCGCTCGCCCCATCGACGAAGGCGGTTGTCGAGTCGCTCGCCCGTCGTTCGAGCGCGGTCCACGCCGCCGCTGCCGGCTGCGCGGCAACGATCGATTCCTTGGCCGGCACCACCGGAACATGCGCGACGACACGATCGTGCAACCAGGCGTCCATCGCGCCGGCGACGTCGGCCTCCTCGATCGACAGGTGCCCGATGCCGGGGTAGCGCTGCAGATCGGCGTGAGGTAGCCGCGCGGCCAGGTCGCGCGCGAACGAGTCGTCGAACACCGGATCAGCGGCACCCCAGGCGAGCAGCGTCGGCACGGTCAGCGACCGCAGACGGTCGGCAACATCGGCCAGCGCGGCCGCCGAGGGATGCGCCGGGCCGAACGGAACGTCGGCCACGAACTCGGCGATCGCCCGCCGGTTGGCAGCGGCTCGATACGGAGCGCGGTACGCCTCGCGAGCCGAGTGTGAGATGCGCGCCCGCGACAACGCCAACGTGCCGTCGACGAAGGTTCGGGTGCGGTGACCGACCAGATCGGTGACGGGACCAGCAGCCGCGAGGCGGATCAGCCACGGCGCCCGACGCCCGGCGGGAACAGCGATGCCCGTGTTGCACAGCACCATCCCGGCAAGACGATCGCCGGCGGCCAATGCCCAGCCCATCGAGATCGCGCCGCCCCAGTCGTGCCCGGCGATGATCACCGGCCCGTCGATCTGCAACGCCTCGATCACATCGGCGAGATCGAGCACTCGCTCGGCGTAGCGACGAGGCTTCGTGCGATCTGAGAAACCCATCCCCAACTGGTCGACGGCGATCACCCGGTAACGGTCACCGAGTTGCGCGAGCACGCTGCGCCACAGGATCGACCACGTCGGGTTGCCGTGCACGCATACGATCGTGCCCAGCGGCGCAACCGGGGATCGTTCGAGCACGTGCCAATGCAGCACGACCCCATCGTGGCCCGGTACCTCCACGAACCGCGACCACTCCGGCTCCACCAGCCACCGCCGCCACTGCTCGTGCGTGGGCGGGGCGGGGCGTGTCACCACGTGATCTCGGTGAAACTGGTGTTCAGCCCGGAACCGATGCCCAGGCACAGGATGCGCTGGCCCGCCTGCAGTTCGTGCTGCACGCCTGCAAGGGTGATCGGGATCGCCGCCGGGCCGACGTTGCCGAACTTGGGATAGGTGAGCGGCACCCGCGCCAGATCGATCCTCAGGCGTTCGCAGATCAGCTTGGTGTGCACCGAGCTCACCTGATGGATGATGAATCGATCGACCCCGGTCGCCCAGTCGAAGTCGAAGTCGGTCCCCCGAAAGGCCTGCTCGGCGAGGTCGAGGCCCGCTTCCAACAGCCGCTTGGTGTCGGTGGTCATCTTGTCGAGATCGCCGACGCACAGCGTGTGGTGTTCGGTGCCGGCGCGTGCCATGCCGCGCACCACCCGGTGCGCGTCGGGGTGATCGTCGAGATGTCCGAGCACCATTGCCGCCGCCCCGGAGCCCAAGGTGAGCGAGGCGAACTCGTCGAACACGTCGGTGAACGACGCAGTTTCGAGTTGCAGGCGGGCGATCGTCGCCAGCTGCGTCTGACGGCTGCCCTCACCATCGACGATCAGTGCGTACTTGATGGACCCGGCGTCGATCGCTGTGCACGCGAGGTGGATCGCGTTCATGAAACCGAGGCACGCGTTGCCGAGGTCGAAGTTGATGCACGCGGTGGACAGACCGAGTTGGTGATGCACTGCACACGCCACCGACGGCTCGAGGTGGTGCTTGCACACCGAGGTGGAGACGAGCATGCCGATCTCCGACGGATCGATGCCCGAGTCCTCGATCGCCTTGCGACCGGCCATCGTCGCGGCCTGATCGAAGGTGACACCTTCGGGCCACCAGCGGCGCTCCTCGATGCCGGCCAGTTCGGCGAGCAGGCCGGGGCGCATGCCCCACCGCTCGTAGGTGTGAGCAAGTTGTTCGTCGATCCAGGCCGAGGTGACGACCTCGGGCGCTTCGACCGCCGCCACGTTGATCAAGCCTGCTCGGTGATGAGTGACGCTGGAATTTCCCTGCACAGTGGCTCCGTTCTGATGGCCCCAGCACTGTACCGACGACGGCTGCGAGCGCGTCGTGCGAGCGCGACGCGCGACTGATCAACCGCGTGGCGGGGTCGTCCCCGACACGGTGCAGAGGAACCAGCGGCTCGCCCCACGTCTCGCCGCGGCAGCGGACGTTGTGCGACCCTTGGCCCATGCCAGTTCGTCAGCTCGGGCGCGTGAGCGTCGAGGAGAACATCGTCTTCGGCAGCGGAGGCGGTCGCGACCTGCACTGCGATGTCTTCCTGCCGCCAGAAACCGGTACCGACCGGGCAGCCATCCTGCTCGTGCACGGAGGCGGGTGGGTGCACGGTGACCGCAGCCAGTTGCGTGGCTACGGGATCCAACTGGCTCGCTACGGGTTCGTGTGCGTGACCTCCGAGTACCGCCTGTCGGGCGAGGCCGTGTGGCCGGCCCAGATCCACGATGTGAAGGCCGCGCTCCGATGGTTGCGGGCCAACGCCGATCACTATGGCATCGACCCGACACACATCGCCGTGTCGGGCAACAGCGCCGGCGCGCACCTGGCACTGATGCTCGCCGGGCTCGGCGACGGCGAACTGGAGGGCGACGGCGGAAACCCGGGCGTCGCCACCGACGTCGCTGCGGTCGTGGCGATCTACCCGCCCACGCAGCTACGGGTCGGCAGTCACGACGACGCGATCGGCCTCCTGCTGGGCGGCGACGTGTCGCGCGCGGTGGAGGACGAAGCGAGCCCGATCAGCTACGTCCACGCCGGCTACCCACCCACGATGTTGGTGCACGGCAACGCCGACCAGGTGGTCCCGGTGGAAGCGAGCTTCGCCATGTACAGGGAACTCATCGGGGCCGGGGCGGCGGCGGAGCTACACGTCTTCGATGGTGTGCCCCACGCGTTCGACGCCGAGGCGGAGTTCGGCCGACAGGTGGCCGACCTGATCGCGCTCTTCCTGGACCGCAAGGTGCGCCGGAGCGACTGAACGCAGCGCTCAGCTCTTCCCCAATGCTGCCTTCAAGCCGGCGAGGTCAGCAGAGCCGAAGACGACGCGGTTGTTGGTCGCGACGTACAGGGTGTCGATGTTGACGCCGGCATCAGCGATCTTGCGCGTGAGATCGGCCAGCACACCGGGGTTGTCCTCCACCTCCACCACGACCACTTCGTGCTCGCGCGCGACAACGGCACTGTGGGTGACTGCAAGCGCGTGCCACACCGGCTCCGAGTGAGGGACCAGGATGTGCAACTGGGCCTTGTCGCCGTTGCCGGTGAAGGTGGCTGCCGCGAGGTTCACCCCCGCATCGCTGACCGCTGCCGCAAGAGCGGCAATCGCCCCCGGCTTGTTCTCGACCTCGATGACGATGTCGACCGACATGTGCAACCTCCGTGCGCTCGTGGTGAGTGCATTGTGCCTCACCCCAGCTGTGGGCTTCGACAGAGCCGCGGTCTCTGGCTCAGCCGCTCCTCAGACAAGACTCACCCGCGTGCCGGTCTTGTCGGCCAGCACCTCGCCGGCGTGGTCCAAGGAACCGATCCGCGCCACCCGACCGGTGCGTTCCACGAACCTGCAGGCGGCCTCCACCTTCGGGCCCATCGAGCCCGATGCCCACTCGCCCGCCCGCAACTCGGCAAGTGTCGCAGAGCGCACAGGTCTGGCGCCGGCAGTGCCCCAGCCGGCCACTACCGCGTCGACGTCGGTGAGGATCAACAGCTCGTCGGCATCCAACTCGGCGGCCAGCAACGCGCTCGTCAGGTCCTTGTCGATGACCGCCTCCACGCCGCGCAGCACCCCATCCTCGCGAGCAACCGGGATGCCGCCGCCGCCGGCGCACACGACCACGAAACCGGCGTCGGCCAGCGAGCGGATCGCAGCCAACTCGACCACCTCCAAGGGATCGGGTGACGGCACCACTCGCCGCCAACCATCGCCGTCGGGTGCCACGACACAGCCTCGCTCCGACGCCAGGGCGAGGGCTTCGGCCTCAGTGAGCATCGCCCCGATCGGCTTCGAGGGTCGCCCGAAGGCGGGGTCGTGCCGATCGACGACCACCAGCGTGAGCAGCACAACCACTCGCTCGGGCCCGATCTGGCGGCCGATCTCCTCGGCGAGGAGGTACCCGATCAGCCCCTCGCTCTCCGCGACCAGCACGTCGAACGGCACCGGATCGGCGCCTGCCAACGCCTCGTTCTGGCGCGCGAGCAAACCGACCTGAGGACCGTTCCCGTGGGTTATCACCAAACTGCGTCCTTCGGCCAGCCCAGCCAGCACCCGCGCTGCCCCGGCCACGTTGGCCCGCTGGTTGGCGATGTTGGGCCGCTCATGGCGGTGGAGCAAGGCGTTGCCGCCGATCGCCACCACCAGCAACGGCTTGCCACCGATTCGGCGTCGAACGGTCATGACTGCCACCGCGCGATCCACGGCGCCAGCACGTCGGCGAGGTCGGGATGCCCGATCTCGCTCAGCGTGTACCTCGCATCGCGAATGGGGACGTCGAGATGCAACACGCGGGAGAGCGCGAACGGGCTGCCATTCACCACCACCTCGCAGCCCGAGGCTGCGATCGTCGCTGCCAGGTCGGCCAGCTGTGCGTCGCCATACCCCATCGCCGGCAGCACCGGCCCGATGTGGGGGTACTTGCGGTACGTCTCGGCGAGGCTTCCCACGGCCACCGGCCGCGGGTCGACGAACTCGGTGACCCCGGCGTGGTGCGCGGCAACGGTGCCCGCGCCGAACGGCATGCCGCCGTGAGTGACCGTCGGTCCGTCCTCCACCACCAGCACCCGCTTGCCCGCCAGCGACCCGTCACCGCCGAGAACCGCGTCATCGGCAAGAACGACAGGCGAGGCGGCTCGCACCACGACGGCAGCGGGGTTCACCGCGTGCACGTTGGCCACCACCTGAGCGACCGCCTCGTTGCTCGCCGAGTCGACCTTGTTCACCACGATCACATCGGCGAGCCGTACGTTGACCTCGCCGGGGTGGTAGCCCAGCTCGTGGCCGGGACGCAACGGGTCGACCACCGTGATGGTCAGATCGGGTCGGTAGAACGAGAAGTCGTTGTTGCCGCCGTCCCACACGATGA
>JANONE010000021.1:0-1793 GCA_031420675.1 Ilumatobacteraceae bacterium
ACCACGATCGCGGCTTCGTCGAGCTTGGGCCCGGTGGTCTCTTCCACATGCACCGCCTTGACCTGCGCAGCACCCGTGGCGCCGAGGGCAGGCACCGGTGCAGCGGTGATGGCGGCCGCAGCACCTCCCGCCGACTCGGCCACGAAGCTCTTCGGGCGGAAGGCGGCGAGGAACGGGCCGGGCCCGGAGAAGGCGGTGGTGACGAGCGTGTTGCCGCCGAAGATCGCGGTGGTGACGCTGACCGAACCGCCATCAGCGGTGACCTCGACGTTGTTGGTGAGCACGGTGCGATCGAGCTGCACCGAGAGGCGGCACATCACGTCGCGGCTGTCGTACGTCTGCGGGAACATGATGAGATCCGGCGAATCGCCCCCGTCGATGACGGCTTTCATTGCGGCCGACACGGCCACACCCGGCAGCTTGCCGCCCAGATCGCCGGTGGCATACACCTTGGCGGCGCCGAACTCGCCGAGCGCAACCGCCGTGGCGGTGGCATCGCCGCCGACGAAGGCGGTGACATCGCCCCCCACGCTCGACGACAGCGAGCGCGCCTTGGTGATCAGTTCCAGGGTGGCCGTCGTGGGCACCCCATTGGACTCTTGTGCGTAGACCCAAATGTTCATCGCGTCGCTCCTCAGATGACCTTCAAGTTTTCGAGGAACGCCACGATCTTGGCGAAACCCTCACCGTCGTCTTCGATGATCTCGCCGGCCGCGCGGGCCTCGGCCTGGGTGATGCTGACGACGGTCTGGCCGGCGCCGGCCCAACCCACCGGGGTGACCCCGAGGTCGGCAGCGGTGACCGTGTCGATCGGCTTGCCCTTGGCAGCCATGATGCCCTTGAAGCTGGGATAGCGAGGTTCGACCACCCCGGCCGTGACGCTGATGACGGCCGGCAACGGGCAGGTGACCTCGTCGTAGCCCTCTTCGGTCTGACGGTTGACGTTGAGCGTGCCGTCAGTGACGACCACGTGCTTGGCGAAGGTGACCGATGGCAAACCGAGCACCTCGGCGAGCTGCTCGGGCACGGTGCCCGTGTAGCCGTCGCTGGATTCGGTGGCGGCAATGATCAGGTCGGCGCCGCCCATCTTCTGGATGGCCGCACCCAGCACCTTGGCCGTGGTGAGGGCATCGCTGCCCTGCAGCGCCGGGTCGGAGACCAACGTGCCCTTGGCCGCACCCATGGCAAGCGCCGTGCGCATGCCCGACACCTCGCCGTTGGGAGCCATCGAGACCAGGCTCACTTCCCCACCTCCGGCAGCGTCGACCAACTGCAACGCCATTTCGACGCCATAGCTGTCGGACTCGTCGAGGATGAGCTTGCCATCTCGCTTGAGAGTGTTATCGGAGCCCAACGCGCCCGGGGTTGCCGGGTCGGGGATCTGCTTGACACACACGATCACGTTCATGGTTGACCATTGTTACCGCTGGGTGCCGCGCTCACCCAACCCTCGCGCCAGTTCCCACCAAACCGGTTCAGCCTGTACCGTTCGATGCCTTGCGCATCCTGCTGGTGGTGAACGCCTTTGCGTCGTCGGTGACGGCACGCAACACCGTCGTGGTGCATCGCGCTCTCACCCAGGGCGACGGCACTCAGCGCAACGATGTGGAGATCGTCGAAACCAACCGGCGGGGCCACGCCACGCGTTTCGCACAGGATGCGGCCCGCAGGGGTGTGGATGTGGTCATCGGCTTTGGCGGCGACGGCACCCTCAACGAAGTGGCCACGGGAGTGGCCGGCACCGATACCGCTCTCGGCGTGCTCCCCGGCGGCAGCACCAACGTCTTTGCTCG
>JANONE010000022.1:0-2181 GCA_031420675.1 Ilumatobacteraceae bacterium
CCGGACATTAAGAACGCTTGTTCCAAATGGCACAGGTCCGTTAGAATTGCGATGTGCCCCAGGATCAGCTCGTCGTGCGCGGTGCGCGCGAACACAACCTCA
Source organism: Ilumatobacteraceae bacterium (assembly GCA_031420675.1). Classification (GTDB taxonomy): domain Bacteria; phylum Actinomycetota; class Acidimicrobiia; order Acidimicrobiales; family Ilumatobacteraceae; genus UBA668. The sequence continues at coordinate 103 of JANONE010000022.1, forward strand.
AGGACGTCACGGTCGCGTTCCCGCGGGACCGGCTCGTCGTCATCACCGGCCTCAGCGGCTCCGGCAAGTCCAGCCTCGCCTTCGATACGATCTACGCGGAGGGGCAGCGGCGCTACGTCGAGAGCCTGAGCGCCTACGCCCGGCAGTTCCTGGGCCAGATGGAGAAGCCGGACGTCGACCAGATCGACGGCCTCAGCCCGGCCATCTCCATCGACCAGAAGGGCGCGTCGCGCAACCCGCGGTCCACCGTGGGGACGGTCACGGAGATCTACGACCACCTCCGATTGCTGTTCGCACGGATCGGCCAGCCACATTGCCCGGCCGGCCACCCCATCGAGCGGCAGAGCGTCCAGCAGATCGTGGACCAGGTGCTGGCCCTGCCTGAGGGCACCCGGCTGCTCGTCCTCGCGCCGCTGATCAAGGACCGCAAGACGGAGGGCGATCGGATCATCGACGGCGTCCGGCGGCAGGGCTTCGTTCGTGTCCGTGTGGACGGCGAGCAGTACGAGATCGCGGATGCTCCGCCCAAGCTGGACAAGTACAAGCGCCACTCGATCGAGGTCGTCGTGGATCGCTACGTCGTCCGCCACGCGGAGGCGCCGGAAGGTGCCACTCGAGCCGACGATGGGCGCGCCATCGACCCCACGACCGGCGAGGTCATCCCGGACCCGGACGCATCGCGCCTGGCCGACTCCATCGAGACGGCGCTCCGACTGGGGGAGGGGGCCGTGTTGATCGCGCCGGCCCCGCGCGATGACGAACCCGCCGACTTCGAGGAGCGCCGCTACAGCGAGCGCTACAGCTGTCCGTATGACGGCTTCACCATCGACGAGCTGGAGCCGCGCAACTTCTCGTTCAACTCGCCGCACGGCGCCTGCCCGACCTGCGTGGGGCTCGGGACGAAACTGGAGATCGACCCGGCGCTGCTGATCCCCAACCCGGACAAGAGTCTGGGGAAGGGCGCGCTTGGGATCGGCGGCCTGCTCTCGACCGACGCGTCATGGCGGATGAAGATCGTGGAGGCCGTGTGCAAGGCGCACGGCTGGGACTACGAAGCCCCGGTCAGGAAGCTGCCGAAGGAGGCGCTCGACTACCTGCTCTACGCCAAGAAGGACCATGAGCGCGTCGTCGTCCGGTACCGCCACGAGCGCGGCGAGAACACGTACAAGGCCAACTTCGAGGGGATCATCGCCAACCTGGAGCGGCGCTACCGGGAGTCCGAGTCCGACTACATCAAGGCGGAGATCGAGAAGTTCATGGTCACCAAGCCGTGCCCCACCTGCGGCGGGAAGCGGTTGCGGCCGGAGATCCTCGCGGTCACGATCGGCGAGCGGAACGTCTGGGACATCTCCACCTTGTCGATCAAGGACGCGTTGGTCTGGGCGGGCGGCCTGAACAAGGAGCTGACCGAGCGGGAGCGCACGATCGCGGTCCAGTTGCTCAAAGAGATCGTGGCGCGGCTCGGCTTCCTGGTCGACGTCGGTCTGGATTATCTGACCATGGACCGCACGAGCGTGACCCTGTCGGGCGGCGAAGCCCAGCGGATCCGCCTGGCGACACAGATCGGGACCACCCTGATGGGCGTCCTGTACATCCTTGACGAGCCGTCGATCGGCCTCCACCAACGTGATAACGCCAAGTTGATCGCAACCCTCACGCGGCTGCGCGATCTGGGCAACACCGTCCTTGTCGTGGAGCACGACGAGGAGACCATCCGGACCGCGGACTGGGTCGTGGACATCGGGCCGGGCGCGGGGTCGCTCGGTGGCGAGATCATCGCCAACGGGCCGCTGGAGGTGGTGCTCGCGGAGCCGCGCTCCATCACCGGGGCATTCCTTCGCGGGGAGCGCCAGGTCCCCATCCCGAAGAAGCGCCGGAAGGGCAATGGCAAGGCGCTCGTCGTCAAGGGCGCTACGGAGCACAACCTGCGCGCGGTGGACCTGCGTGTGCCCCTCGGTACGTTCGTGGCCATCACCGGGGTTTCCGGCAGCGGCAAGAGCACGCTCATCACGGAGGTGCTGTACCGGGCGCTGGCGCGCGAGTTGCATGGTTCGCGCGAGCCGGTCGGGGCGCACGAGG
>JANONE010000023.1:0-8059 GCA_031420675.1 Ilumatobacteraceae bacterium
CGATGGCAGCCCCGACGGCACCGCCGACAAGGCCGACGCATTGGGTCGCGAGTTGGGCCGCATCAGTGTCTTGCGGCGCACCGAGACGCGTGGCTTGGGCAACGCGTACCGAGCCGGCCTGCGCCAGGCCATCGACGAGGGTGCCGAGATCTGCGTGCAGATGGACGCCGACCTGTCACACGACCCGGCCGTGCTGCCCGCACTCCTCGCCAACGTCGAGCACGGCGCCGACCTGGCCATCGGTAGCCGCTACGTACCCGGCGGCCGCACGGTGAACTGGCCGAGCCGACGTCGCATGTTGTCGCGCTGGGGCAACCGCTACGTGGCCGGCGTGTTGGGCCTGGCAGTGAACGACGCGACCGCCGGCTATCGCGCCTACAGCACGGCGGCGCTGGAGCGAATGAAGTTCGAATCGATGAACGCCGATGGCTATGGCTTTCAGGTGGAGATGACGTACCGGCTGGTCAGAGGCGGTGGCAAGATCGTCGAGTTCCCCATCAGCTTCCACGATCGCACCGAGGGCGTCTCGAAGATGTCCGGCAACATCATCCAAGAGGCACTGGTGCTGGTGATGAAGCTGTGGGTCAGCGACTTCCGCGGTCGCCGCCGCCGCCGGGCGGAGGGCCGTTGAGCGCGGTGCGCCGCTGGCTGGTGGGCGGCGCCCTCATCCGCCACGGCGACGGGCTGGTGCTCGTGTGCAACCGCCGCCGCGATCGGTCCCTGGAATGGACACCGCCGGGCGGGGTCATCGACCCGGGGGAGACGTTGCTGGAAGGGCTGGCTCGCGAGGTGCGCGAAGAGACCGGGCTGATCGTCAACTCGTGGGCGTCGCGCTGCTACACCGTCACGGTCGATGCGCCCGACATGGGCTGGCTGTTGAAGGTGGAGGCCTGGGAAGCCGACCAGGTGGATGGCGAAGTGCTGATCGACGACCCCGACGGGATCGTCGAACAGGTCCGCCACGCCTCCGGTGCCGAGGCTCCTGCGCTGCTCCAGGCCAGCCCGCCATGGGTGCACGCACCGGTGGGCGAGTGGTTGGCCGGCACCGTCGCCGACAGCTACCGATTCCGGTTGCGTGGGGCCGAACGCCGCAACGCCCACATCGAACGCCTGGCATGACGGTCTCGACGGCCCACCGTTCGATCCTGCACGTCGACATGGATGCGTTCTACGTGAGTGTGGAACTGCGCCGGCGGCCTGATCTGCGCGGCCAGCCGGTGGTAGTGGGCGGCACCGGTGCGCGCGGTGTCATCGCCGCGGCCTCGTACGAGGCGAGGCGGTTCGGCCTTCATTCGGCGATGCCGTCCACCCAGGCCCGGCGCATGTGCCCGCACGCGGTGTTCCTGCCGGGCGACCACGTGCTGTACGCGCAGGTCAGCGCGCAGGTTCACGAGATCTTCCAGTCGGTCACGCCGTTCATCGAGCCGCTCTCGCTCGACGAAGCGTTCCTCGATGTCAGTGGTGCTGTTCGGCTGTTCGGCAGCGGCGCGCAGATCGCGCATCACGTGCGCGAGCAGGTGTGGCAGCAGGTCGAGCTGCGTTGCTCGGTGGGTGTGGCGCCCAGCAAGTTCCTCGCCAAGCTGGCCTCGGTCGCGGCCAAACCGAAGGCCACGCCTGCGGGCGTGGTGGACGGCAAGGGGGTGTGGGAGGTGAAACCCGGCGAGGAGCTGGAGTTCCTGCATCGGCTGCCGGTGAAGGCGCTGTGGGGTGTCGGGCCGGCGACGCTGGAACGGCTGAGCCGCCTCGGCGTCCGCACGGTGCGGGATCTGGCCGACCTCGATGAGGCAGCGCTGGTCGCGAGCGTCGGCAAGGCTCACGGGCAACACCTGTACCGGTTGGCGTGGGCCATCGACGATCGGCCCGTGGAAGTGGATCGGGCGATGAAGTCGATCGGACACGAGGAGACCTTCGCCATCGACCGGCACACGTATGAGGAGCTGCATCGCGAGCTGGTGCGTCTGGCCGATGGCGTCGCCAGCCGGCTGCGCGCACAGCCCACGGCGGCACGCACCTTCTCGCTGAAGGTACGTTTCGCGGGCTTTCACACCATCACCCGGGCGATCACGGTCGAGGCTCCGATCGCGACGGCACACGGCATCGTGAAGGCTGTCGAGCCGCTGTTGCTGGCCGTCGATCCCTCTCCGGGCGTTCGGTTGCTGGGTGTGAGCGCCAGCAACTTCGGTGATGTCGCCGAGCAACTCACCCTCGACGACCTCATCGAGGGTGCATCCACCGACGACCACGAATGGCAAGCGGCAGAGGAGACGATCGACGCGATCCGGTCGCGTTTCGGCAACGCTGCCATCGGCCCGGCGAGTGCCGTGAGCGCGGACGGGCTGCGCTTGGTGCGCCGCGGAGCGCAGCAATGGGGACCCGATCAGGAGAAGTCGTGATCAGCAGCAGTCCGCTCGCGTTGTCTCGCGCGCCGAATCGTGCGAGGATGCATGCAGGCCATCGCCGAGGAGCTCGCCATGCCGCTGTCGGAAGACGAACAGAGGATTCTTCGCCAAATAGAAGACCAGCTCGGGCGCGACCCTGGTTTCGGTCGCAATCTGCACAAGAGCGATGGCGGGAGCCGTCGGGTGCTGTTCGCCTCCAGTGCCGCCGCCGTCTTCTGTCTGGTGCTGACCATCGTCTTCTTGTCGGTGAGCCCGTACCTGTCGTTCGTTGCGTTCATCGGTGCGGTGATCGCCGCCCTTTTCGCCGAACGGCATGCCCGCACGCTCAGCGAGGCCGGACTCAACCACCTTTCCGAGTCGATGCGTGGTCGGTTCGGCTCGCCGCCTCGCTCGCGCGCCGAGGACTGAAACCGCTCAGCCGGCGAATCGGCGACGCATCAGCCGCGGATCCACCAGCGCCTTCAGGCGCACTGATGTCGGCGTGCGGTTGCGGCAGATGGCATCGATCTCGCCGCTCAGCAACTCACAGCGAGTGGCAGCCTGTTCGTCGATGTCGCGTGGCGAGTACACCGCACGGGTGACGTGCACCGCCAGTTCACGCAGTGCACGATGGTCCACTCCGGTGGACCGTTCTGCCTGGTCGGCGTACTCCAGGGGTGTCGCACCAGCCACCGGCGGCGCGCCGGCGAACGAGAGAGTGGCCAGTGTGCGCTGCCAAGCGCTGATCACGCGATCGCGTTGGGAGTGGTCGTGGCGGTGGGCGAGCAAGCGCATCACCCTGGGTGCGGCGACCATCCAGACGAGGAGTGCGGCGATGAGGCCGGCGACCACCCACGCCACGCCTGAGCCCGGTCCTGGGCTGCCACCGGCCGCGCTGACGGCCGCGACAGTGGTGGTGCCACCCTCGCCACCGGGCCCGCCACCGCCGGGCAGGGTGGTGGCGGCCTCGGGGTCGCCGCCGTTCTGCTGGGGAACGGGGGCGGGTGCGGGTGGCGGCGCGTTGTCGCCACCGGTGTTGCCGCCGGTGGCCTGCGCCGGGTCGAGGCCTGTGTAGTCGACGGCGTCGGGGCTGCCACGGCCCGGTGTGGGCTCGAAGGCGACCCAACCGATGCCGTCGAACCACACCTCCGGCCACGCGTGCGCATTCCGGCCGTACACGTGGAAGAGCCCGTCGGAGCCGAGCTCGCCAGGGGTGAAGCCGACCGCCAGCCGAGTGGGTAGCCCGAGGTAGCGGGCCATGACGGCGAATGTGCCGGCGAACTGCTGGCAGAAGCCGCTCCTGCCGCGCAGGAACGCCTCGATCGCGTCGGCACTGTTGCCCAGTTGCACGTCGACGTCGTAGGTGAAGTTGTCGCGGAACCAGTTCTGCAGCGCCAGCGCCTTCTCGAACGGGGTGGTGGCACCGGCGGTGGCAGCAAGCGCTTGCTCGCGGGCGATCCCGGGCAGGCCGCCGGGAAGATCGAGGCTGTGCGCGGGGGCATCGTTGGCGGTCGCGCTGCGCAACAGCTCGAGGCTCGGGCGCGGGACGATCGACTGGATGGCGATCCGGTCGCCCTTCGCCAAGCTGACGTCGGGCAGGAACACCATCTGGGTCGTCTCGGTCCACAACACGTCGTCGGGCGAGGCCGAGACGGCGCGATACGCCGCCGGCACGTAGTGGCCGCGCAGCCCGAGGATCGAGATCGTCTGCAGTGTTGACGGGCCGGGGAGCAGTACCTCAGCAGTGCGATCGCCCATCTCGTCCAGGTCTTCCTCGGCCGGCGTCCATTGGCCGTTGTCGTACTGCGGAGAGGCGAACATGCGCCAGTAGTGGGCACCGTCGGAGGACGCCACCGTGAACAGCTCGAGGTTGCCCCGGTTGCGCAGCTGCGCGCCGATGTCGACCAGCGGGCTGAGTACCTCGGTGACGCTGCCGGCGCGATTGCGCGTGTCGACGAGAGCCTTCTCGCCGGCACCCGGCAGGCGCGGTGCAACGGTCGCGGCGACGACGGCCGTGTGGCCGAAGGTGGCGACGATTGCGGGCAAGGCGGCGGCGAGCCCCAATCGGCGGGCGCCCATCCATGCGGCCCCGTCGCCGGTGTGGCGGAACCGGAGCACGGCGACAGTGAGCAGCGCGACCCCGATCCACAAGGCTGCCACCGAGACGCGGTGGCGGTCGACGCCGAGCGCAGCGGTGAACACGAACACCACCCCCGCAGGAACGATGGCCTCGATGCGACCCATCGCCCGGAAGGCGAACGTGTCGGCCAGCGCGGCGCAGATGGCGATCGCGGCGGCGGCGGCGACCGTGTAGCTGCCCACGCTGGGCACCGGGGCCACGGCGGTGGGGAATTGATCGATCACCAATCGCAGATCGACGCGCATCAGGGCGAAGGTGCGCGACCCGGGCAACGGCCCGTTCAACGTGTCGGCGTAGTACACGATCGACATCAGCTCGATGATGGTGAGCATCAGCGCCGGCATTGCGATGAGCACGTGGGCCTTGGCCACGCGCAGCAGGGCGGCGACAGCGTGGGTGCCCAAGGCCACGAGCAGCATGTCGCCCAGGTAGTCCCAGTCGGCGAACACGCGGCACAACGAGATCACGGTTGCCACGGTGAGGGCGGTGAGGCACAGCGTGTCGGGCAACTGGACGACGTGGGTGCGGCCGGCTTTCGTGCGCGCCGCGCCGGTGCCAGCGGTGCTCATGTGTTGGCCCCCGCGCGGCCGAGCACCAGTTGGTTCCAGCCATGGTGCAGCCGCTCCAACGAGGTGGCATCGACGTGGAAGCCCTTGCCGCTCGCAGTCGGTGCCATCGAGCTGATGATGACCACCGACTCGTCGGGGCGTGCCGAGGTGGTGGCAGCGGTCGCAGCGCGCGAGCCGGGGTGACTGGTCACGACCACCAACAGCCCGAGGCCATCGGTGCTGGTGCGGCCGGCCGCAGTGTGGTCCACCACGTCGCCGCCGGCAGCGACGGTGGCCAACCAGCGCAGCGACTGCGGTGCCACGTCGGTGCCGCGCAGATCGATGCCGGGGGCGACCAAGCGAGTGGTGATGCCCATGACAGCGGCCGCGGCAACGACACTGGCCGCTGCGGTCACGGCGCGCTCGAAGCCGTCCTCGTCGTAGCCGTCGGCAAACGTGTCCAGCACGACCACGCAACGCTGCACACCTTCCAAGGCTGTCTCGCGCACGATCAGCGTGCCGACGCGGGCCGTCGACTTCCAGTTGATGCGGCGCAAGTCGTCGCCCGGCGTGTACTCGCGTTGCGAGTGGAACTCGGTGCCCGTTTGCCCGAACGCTTTCATGCGCAGGTGCTGCCCCAAGCGGCCGGTGCTTCCTGCGCCGGGAAAGGCCAGCGGGACGCGCTCGGGCACCACCATCACCTCTCCGGCGCCGGCCAGCCACGTGATCCGATGGCACAGGCCCAGTGGGTCGGTGCGCTCGGAGCGCAGTGGGCCGGTGCGCACCACACCGCGGCGGGTGGTGGGCACGCGATAGGCGGCGCTGACCGCCTCTCCCGCAGCGAGCGGCGCCAGCTGCATCGGCGCGCCTCCCTTGTCGCCCACCGGTTCCCACAACTTCAGTCGCGGGGTGCGCACACTCGATCGGTTGGAGACCTGCAGGTCGACGCGTGCGGGCTCGCCGACAGACACGGTGGCGGGCCGCGCGATTCGGCGCACTTCCACACGCGGCAACGGCCGGTTGACCACCACCATCGCCAGCAGGACGGCAGCAGCCAAGGCGACACCGATCACGAACAGCTCCATCAGCCCGAACACGCGGCCGATAGCGATGGACGCACCTGCCGCCACGAGCGTCGCCCAGCCGTGGCGGGTGGGCATCAGCGGCCAGCCGGTACTGGCACTGCCGCCAGCAACTCGTGCACCGCCGCCACGCCAGTGAGGCCGCGCGACGATGCATCGGGCCGCAACACCACGCGGTGCGACAGCACCGGGATGGCAACGACCTTCACATCGTCGGGGATGGCGTAGTCGCGACCGTGAGCCGCGGCATGAGCTCGTGTCGCGCGTGCCAGCTGCAACGTGGCGCGTGGCGAGAGGCCCAGCAGCAGCCCGCTGTGGTTGCGGCTGGTCTCGGCGATGTCCACCATGTAGCTCTTCAACACATCGGCGATGTGCACGGTGCGCACGGCGGCACACATCTGCACGATCTCGTCAGCGCTGACCACCGGTCGCAGTGCCAGCAGCGAGTCGGCCGCACCGTTGGAATCGAGGATGGCGAGTTCGGCGTCGCGCCCGGGGTAGCCCAGCGAGAGACGCATCAGGAAGCGGTCGAGCTGGCTCTCCGGCAGTCGGTAGGTGCCCTCTTGCTCGACCGGGTTCTGGGTGGCGGCCACCATGAACGGGACGGGCAGCAGGTGACTGATGCCATCGGTGCTGACCTGGCGCTCCTCCATGGCTTCCAGCAGAGCAGACTGCGTTTTCGGCGAGGCGCGGTTGATCTCGTCGGCCAGCACGATGTTGGCGAACAGCGGGCCGGGTTGGAAGACGAAGCTCTCCGTTGCCCGCTGGAACACGCTGACGCCCACGAGGTCGGAGGGGAGCAGGTCGGGGGTGAACTGCACGCGCTTCCAGGTGCAATCGATGGAGGCGGCAAGTGCCTTCGCAAGACTCGTCTTGCCGACACCCGGCACGTCTTCGATCAGCAGGTGCCCTTCGGCGAGCAGGCACATGACGGCCAGTTCGACTGCGTCGCGCTTGCCGTGCACCACCGATGACACGTTGCCGGCGATCGCATCGAAGAGCTGCGCGAATGTCGGCGAGGGCCGAGAGGTCGGATCGGGGGTGCTGGAGGTGAACTCTGTGGGGGCGGCCGTCACGGCTGGAAGGGTAGACGCACTCGTGGGTTAGTGGTGTTCACGAGTCATCGGGTCGTGTCTGTCGTTCTCGCAGCGGTGCGCCCGCTACCGTCGCGGGAGTGAGCATCTGCTATCTCGCCATCGATGTCGGTGGTGCCAAACTTGCTGCCGCGATCGTCAGTGAGCAGGGCGAGGTGCTGGTGCGCGACCGCATCGCGACACCACAACGCGAGGTGTGGGCCGCGCTGTCGCGATTGGTGCTGCGGGTGATGGCTGCGGCGCCCACGCCGCCGGTTGGTTGTGGGGTGGGCTGTGGCGGCCCGATGAACCGATCGGAGCGCACGGTGTCGCCGTTGCACATCCCGACGTGGAAGGCGTTTCCGTTGGCGGCAGAAGTGGAGGAGCTCACCCAGTTGCCCACGTTGGTCGACAACAACGCCAAGGCGGTCGCTCTGGGCGAAGCGTGGTGTGGTGCCGCGGCAGGCATCACGGATTTCGTGGCGGTGGTGATGGGCGCCGGTGTGGGCGGTGGCATCGTCAGTAGCGGCCGGTTGCTGGAGGGTCGGCTGGGGAACGCAGGTCACGTCGGCCACATCGTGGTCGAGCCCGAGGGTCGCGATTGCCCGTGCGGCGGCAAGGGTTGCCTGGAGGCCTATTGCAGCGGCCGCGCGATCGAGGAGGAAACCGGTCGCCCGCCGCAACGTGCCCCGCAGAGCATCGTCGAGCGCACGGGCATTCTCACCGGTCGCGCGCTGGCATCGCTGGGCGCTATCTGCGATCTGAAGCTGGCGGTGATCGGCGGCTCGGTGGCCCTCGGTTTCGGCGAACCCTTCTTCAGCGCCGCCCTGGCCGAGCG
>JANONE010000024.1:0-4051 GCA_031420675.1 Ilumatobacteraceae bacterium
GCTATGCGTCCCTGGACGAGACCCAGTACGAGCCCGCCCATGTAGCCGCCCTGGAACGTCCCACCCGCGTCGGCGCCAGCGGCCCACAGTCCGGGGATCGGTCGCCCGCTGTGGTCCAGGACGCGAAGGTCAGGATCGACGTCGATGCCGCCGAGCGTGAACGTGATCGCGGGGCGAACTGCGAGCGCACGGTACGGCGGCTGGATCAGGCCGAACGGCGAGCCGGTCCGTGGGATCCGCAGTTCCGCGCCGCGATCCTCGCCGACCGCCTTGTTGAATCCCGTGATCGTGGCGAGGAAACCGCGCCGGCTGACGCCCCACGCGGCGAGTGCTCATGAACACGACCCGCCGCACGCTCGCCTCGGCCGCCGCCCGCAGCACGTTGATCGTGCCGCCCGCGGTGACATTGAAGTGATCGTCCCAGTTGTCGTCGTTCTTCGTCTCGCCGGCGAGGTGGAGGACCATGTCCACGCCGCCGACCGCGCGGCGCACCGCCTCGAGATCGGTGACCGAGGCTTCGGTGTATGGGATGCCGGCGACGGCGTGCCGGCTCAGGCCGCTGAAGTCGTAGCGATCGGCCAGATCGCGGAGCACGAGGCCCCCGATCAGGCCACTCGCACCCGTGATCAGGACCTTCGGCTTCGTCATCGCTGTTCCTCCGCTTGATGTAGGGCTACTTGTGTGGTTACTCTATCGGCCGGCCGCCCCCTGAGGTTCGACGAATACCTGTCGATCGCGCTCTACGGCACACACGGCTTCTACACCGCGGCAGGCCAGGCGGGTCGCCGGGGCGACTTCATCACCTCACCGGAAGTGGGCCCGCTGTTCGGTGCGGTGCTCGCTGAATGGGTCGCTGCACAGCACCAGCGGCTCGGCGAACCCGACGACTTCACGATCGTGGAGGTCGGCGCCGGACCCGGCACACTCGCTCGCTCGGTGTTGCTGGCTGCGCCGCGATGGAAGGGTCGATACGTCGCGGTGGAGGTGTCGGCGGCGCAGCGAACGCAACATCCCGGTGGCGTCACATCGCAGGCGGGGATGCCCACCACACCGTTTCGAGGGGTGATCATCGCCAACGAACTGCTCGACAACATGCCGTTTCGCTTGGCCGTGTTCGACGGGGTTTGGCGAGAGGCGATGGTGTCGGTTGCGACTGACGGCACGCTCAGCGAACAGTTGGCGACTGCGCCCGCCGACTGGGCGTGGTTGCCGTCCTCGGCGACGCACGGGGCTCGCGTACCCATTCAGCAGGGCGCAGGGGAGTGGGTTCGCGGTGCACGGTCGTTGCTCGCCGAGGGCACCGTCCTCGCCATCGACTACTGCACTGCTCGCACCACCGACCTGGCCCAGCAGCCGTGGCGAGAATGGTTGCGCACCTATCGCGGTCATGAGCGTGGCGCGCACTACCTGCGCGACGTGGGCGTGCAGGACATCACGGCGCAGGTGTGCCTCGATCAACTGCCCGAACCGACAACCGTGCGGACTCAGGCTCAGCTTCTGCAACGGTGGGGCATCGGCGAACTGGTGGCGGAGGGTCGCGCCGCGTGGGCGGCTGCCGCCGCCGCCCCGGACCTGACAGCGCTGCGCATGCGCAGCCGGATCCGCGAGGCAGAGAGCCTGCTGGATCCTGCCGGACTGGGTGGCTTCCTCGCCATCGAGTGGTGACCGCGCCCGCAGCAGTGCTCGGCAGTACCTCACGCGAGCACCTGCGCTAATCTCCGGCCGCCGGGGGTACTGGACATGACCAGCGACAACAACGCCGAACACGACACGATCGACTCTCTGCTCGACGAGCAACGCACCTTCCCACCGTCGGCGCAGTTCAAGCACGACGCGCTGGTGGCCGACACCTCGCTGTACGACGAGGCGAACGACGACTACCAGGGGTTCTGGGCGCGGCAGGCTGCCGAACTGATCGACTGGCAGCAGGACTGGCACACCATCTGCGAATGGGATCTGCCGTATTCGAGGTGGTTCGTGGGCGGCCAGCTCAACGTCAGCCACAACTGCCTCGACCGCCACGTGCTGGCCGGCAAGGGCCACAGGGTTGCCTTCCACTGGGAGGGCGAACCTGGCGACACCCGCACCATCACCTACGCCGAACTCCTCGCCGAAGTGCAGCGGTTCGCGAACGCGCTCAAGACGTTGGGCGTCGTCAAGGGTGACCGGGTGAACATCTACCTCCCGATGATCCCCGAGGTCGCAGTCGCCATGCTGGCCTGCGCTCGTATCGGCGCGGCGCACAGCGTGGTGTTCGGTGGGTTCAGCGCGCAGAGCCTCTCCGATCGCATCAACGATGCCGAGGCCAAGGTGTTGATCACCGCCGACGGCGGCTATCGCCGCGGCGAGGTCTTCCCGCTGAAGACGGCCGCCGACGAGGCGATCGCTTCCACGCCGACCATCGAGCACGTCGTCGTCGTTCGTCGCGGGGGCAACGAGGTGGAGATGGTCGACGGCCGAGATCACTGGTACCACGACCTCGTCGCCGCCGCCGACCCCGTGTGCCCGGCCGAACCGATGGACAGCGAGCAGCTGCTGTTCCTGCTCTACACCAGCGGCACCACCGGCAAGCCGAAAGGCATCATGCACACCACGGGCGGCTACCTCACCCAGGTGGCGTTCACGCACAAGTACGTGTTCGACCTGCACGCCGACACCGATGTGTTCTGGTGCACGGCCGATGTCGGCTGGATCACCGGCCACAGCTACATCGTCTACGGCCCGCTCGCCAACGGTGCCACCCAGGTGATGTACGAAGGCGTGCCCAACTATCCGGCCAACGATCGCTTCTGGGACATCATCGAGAAGTACCGGGTCACCAAGTTCTACACCGCACCCACGGCCATCCGTACTTTTATGAAGTGGGGCGCGCAGGAGCCGGCCAAGCACGACCTGTCGTCGCTGAAGCTGCTCGGCTCGGTCGGCGAGCCGATCAACCCGGAAGCGTGGATGTGGTACCAGCAACACATCGGCGGCGGCAACTGCCCGATCGTCGACACCTGGTGGCAGACCGAGACCGGCGGCATCATGATCAGCCCGCTGCCCGGCTGCACCACCACCAAACCGGGCTCGGCCACCTTCCCGCTGCCCGGAGTCAGCGCCGAAGTGGTCGACGACGATGCCCAATTGGTCAGACATGGCGGCGGCTACCTGACCCTCACCCAGCCATGGCCGGGCATGTTGCGTGGCATCTGGGGCGACCCCGAGCGTTACCACGACACGTACTGGAGCCGCTTCGAAGGCCGCTACTTCGCCGGTGACGGGTGCAAGCTCGATGAAGGCGGCTATCTGTGGCTGTTGGGGCGGGTCGACGACGTGATGAACGTGTCGGGCCACCGCATCAGCACCGCCGAAGTGGAAAGTGCGCTGGTCAGCCACCCATCGGTCGCGGAGGCTGCGGTGGTGGGCGCCAACGACAACACCACCGGTCAGGCGATCATCGCCTACGTCACCCTGCGCGGCGGCCTGGAGGTACCGGTCGACGTGCTGCGGAATCACGTTGCTCGCGAGATCGGTGCCATCGCGAAACCGAAGGCGATCTTGTTCACGCCCGATCTTCCCAAAACACGCAGCGGCAAGATCATGCGGCGGCTGTTGCGCGATGTTGCCGAAGGCCGCAATCTCGGCGATACCAGCACCCTGGCCGACTCCAGCGTGGTCGACGAGCTGCAGCGTCGGGCCGCCGAGGCACCTACCGAAGATTGATCCGTTTGCGCGTGCTCAAGAAACCGCAGCTCCGGCCGATACCTCCTTCGTGGCAATCGACGAGACCGACGCAGACAACGCTGAATCGCGCTCCTCGGCCGATGACTTCCAGCTGCGCCTGGATTCGCCCCTGTTCCATCGCGATGCCGGAATGTCAGCTGCACAAGCGCCGCAACTCCGTGAGCTGACGTGGGAGCACGTCGTACGACCGAACCAGCAGGTGTTGACCCACGAGTCCGACGAGTTGCTTGTCAACGAGTTAGCAGCGCGGCGGCCGGTGACGGATCCATCGACGCCTTCGATCGAATCGCTGTTGGCACAGACCCACGTGGCGGCCGTCCAAATC
>JANONE010000025.1:0-1976 GCA_031420675.1 Ilumatobacteraceae bacterium
ACCGCCGGGGTCGCGGTGAGCTGAACCGAACTGCCATGGTCGTAGGTCGGCTGATCCGGAGCCTTCGTCACCGAGCCATTGCCGGGAAAGAGAATCGGTGAGCTCATGGTCTGTTGCGGGCCAAGACCGCGAAGCACATCGAGCGTCGCACCCGAGTGCCAACGTGCCGTGTTGGGGTTCTCGCACTGGCCGTACCCGACGCGCTGCAAGTTCGGCCGCAGTACGCCGATTGCGTGAAACGGACCCGTCATCCACAACTCGACGAATGAGCGGTTCGAGACACCGGTGGCACTGTTGACCGCGACGTTGCTGGACCTACCCGACGCATCCCCCGACGCGGTGTAGCCCGGCCTGCCGGGCACCTCTTCATGGGTGATGTCGTTGAGCAGCATGTAGCACGAGTGGTTGTACGCCCCGGGCGAGAGCGCAGGATCCTCGACGACTGCCCCGACGCCGGCCATCGCACGGTAGTAGTTGACGGTGCTGAGCCAGTCGGCAGCGGCAGGAATGAACGGCGGGTTCGGGTCTGCGGCCTGTACTGGAGTCGAGATGAGGGATGCGAGCAGTGTGCTGATCGCGATGGCCACCGCCAACCGTCGACCTGTGCTCATCACCAAACTCCTCGCTGATCCGCCCTACGCCTTCGCTTTGGTATCGGCCACTGAGCGCGCTTCTTGAGGAGTGCTCATCGAATTCGCCCGGTTTCTTGACGCTTTCTCACGACTTCGACCGGTTCGATGAATCGGCAGGCGAGCACACGTTCCCGGGTGGCGCTCGGGCCGTCCACTACCCTCACAACGATGTCTCTGGCAGCCACCACATCGCGTCGCAGGCGAGTGCGGGTCGTGTGGCTGCTGGTCGTCGGGGTGCTGGCCGCGGGCCTGGCACTGCGGGCGTGGGTCATCGGCTCGGTGTTCGGCGACCTGAACGGCGACGAGGCCTACGCCGGGTTGCAGTCCATCGGCGTGCTCCGCGACGGCCGGTTGCCGGTGGTGATCGACGGCAGCGTGTACTCGGCCGCGATCGAGGCCTACTTGTTCAGCCCGGTGGTCGCGCCGGCGGGGGGCAGCGTTGCCATCCTCAAGTGGCTGTTCGTGGGGATGTGGGCGGTCGCCGCCGCGGCCACGTTCGGGGCCACCCGCCGTCTTCTCGATCGGCGGTCGGCGGCGGTGGCGGCCACACTGGTGTGGCTCGCGCCCGGTGCCCTGCTGGTGCTCAGCACCCGCGCCTACATGTGTTACGCGCTGGGGTTGGCGGTGGCTGCCGGCACAGTGTGGGCCACCGCCATCGTCGCCGATCAGGTCACGCCAACACCTCGTTCGTCGGCGCTCGTCGGGTTCCTGTCCGGCCTTGCCTTCTACATCCACCCGATGTTCGTCACGGTGCTGGCACCGGTGGTCGCGGTCGCGGTCGTGGTGCACCGTCGCCAGTGGCGGCGCTGGTGGCTACCGGCGATCGGCGCGGCGGTGGCGGCGAACGTGCCGTTCCTCGCGTGGAACGCCACCAACGGGTGGCCGTCGCTGAAGTCGCAGTACTACCCGCCCGGCAGCTACTCGGATCGGATCACCGGTTTCATCACCGGGCTGCTGCCACGAGGTCTCGGTCTGCGCGCGCTGGATGGTCGGTGGATCTTCGGCAAGCCGGTCGGCCTGTTGCTCTATGGCGCGATCCTGGCCGGGGTGGTGGCCGGTTGCGTCGTGATGGTCAGGGCGCACCGCCGGCCGAGTCGTTGGATCGTTCCTGCAGGTCTGGTGGGCTGCCTGCCGCTGATGGCGTTGCTGCCGCACCTGATCTACGTGGCCGACGGCCGGTACGCGATCATCCCGTTCCCACTGATGGCCATCGCGCTCAGCGCAGCACTCGGAAGCGCGATCTCGTCGTGGCGGCCACAGCGAGCCATGGCGGCCGTTGCCGCCGTAGCCGTGGTGTGGGTGGCCATAACGACGTTGCCGTTCCTGGATCGTCAGCACGGGTTC
>JANONE010000026.1:0-5597 GCA_031420675.1 Ilumatobacteraceae bacterium
TCGCGATCTTCCACCAAGCCGCCCAGGTCGCCGGTGCAACAGCGGCGGGGGGCTTGGTGATCAATCTGGTGATGGGCTTCGACCGCTTCCAACACCACCTCGAGGCAGCGCTCGGCGGTCACCCAGCGCCGTTGGACCCCAACGACCCGATGAGCAAGTGCGAGACGGCCGATGGGGTCCAGTTGGATCCCAACGACGTGCTCGTCGCTGCCGCGATCGGCCACGTGCGGCGGGTGGTGATCGACTCCGCCGGTGTCGTGGTCGACGTCGGGCGCAAGCAACGCCTGTTCACCGGTGCCCTACGCGACGCTGTGATGCTGGGCAGCCGATGGTGCTTCTGGCCCGGCTGCAACCGCCCGTCATCACAATGCCAAGCCGATCACGTGCTGCCCTGGGGCACCGCCGGCCCCACCGCCACCCGCAACGGCGGCCCCGGCTGCGGACACCACAACCGATGGAGAACCCGCGGCTATCACACGTGGCGCGACCCCGACGGCCTCTGGCACCACTACCGCCCCGACAACACCGAGATCGGCTGGCGCGCCGAACTCCACCAAGTCCCCGAACAACCCACGTCGACCAGCAACCCGGCCGCCTGACCGCGCGGCACTCAGTGTTGGGCGGCGGCCGCAGCGTCGAGCACGCTGCGGATCGCCGACACCACTTCGTCGGCGGGGGCGCCAGGAGTGAGGACGGCGGCGACGCCCGCATCCTTGAGGCGCTGGATGTGTTGTTCGGGGATGATGCCCCCGACCACGACGGGGGCGTTGCAGCCGCGGGCGCGCATCGCCTCCACGACTGCCGGGGCGAGCGTCATGTGGGCGCCGGACAGCATCGACAGGCCGACCAGATCGACGTCCTCGTCGACGGCAGCCGCGGCCATGGTGGCCGGCGTCTGGAACAGCCCGGTGTAGATCACCTCGAAGCCGGCGTCGCGCAGGATGCGGGCGACCACCTTCACACCACGGTCGTGACCGTCGAGGCCGACCTTGCCGATGAGGATCCGCTCCGTCACGCCGACACCATCAGATCACCGGTACTTCCACATGGCGCCCGAACACACCCGCCAGGGTGTTCATGATCTCGCCGAGCGTTGCGTAGGCGCTGGCGGCTTCGATGAGCGCGGGCATCAGGTTCACCTCCGGGTCGGCGGCCTCGGCGGCCAAGCGGGCCAACGCCTCGGTGACGGCAGCATGGTTGCGATCGTGGCGCACGGCATCGAGTCGCTTCAACTGGCGTGCTTCGTCCTCGTTGGTGATCTCCAGCAGGTCCATCGAGAGATCGTCGTTGCCTTCGGTGAATCGGTTCACACCCACCACGATGCGATCGCCACGATTGATCTTGCGTTCGAGGTCGAAGGCGGAGTCGGCGATGCGGCCCTGGAACCAGTTGTCCTCGATGCCCTTGATGCAGCCCTCCAGCATCGAGCCATCACCCAGCTCGTCGAGGTGAGCGAACAGTTCCTCCGCCTGGCGTTCCATCTCGTCGGTGAGCGCCTCGACGAAGTACGAACCACCGAGCGGATCGGCCACGTGCGCCACATTCGTCTCGAACGCGATCACCTGCTGCGTTCGCAGGGCGATGCGGGCCGACTTCTCCGTGGGCAGCGCCATCGCCTCATCCATCGAGTTCGTGTGCAACGACTGGGTGCCACCGAGCACACCGGCCAGCGCCTCGATGGCGGTGCGCACGATGTTCACCTCCGGTTGTTGCGCCGTCAGCGACACCCCGGCGGTCTGGGTGTGGAACCGCAGCTGCAGCGACCTCTCGGCCACCGCTGCGTAGCGCTCGCGCAACCAGCGCGCCCAGATGCGGCGCGCCGCGCGGTACTTGGCGATCTCCTCGAAGAAGTCGATGTGCGCGTTGAAGAAGAACGACAGGCGCGGCGCGAACGAGTCGATCGGCAGGCCGGCAGCAACTGCCAGTTCGACATAGGCAAAGCCGTTGGCAAGCGTGAACGCGAGCTCTTCCGCAGCCGTCGACCCGGCCTCGCGGATGTGGTAGCCGGAGATGGACACGCTGTGCCAGCGAGGCATCTCGGCGGCGGTGAACAAGATCGTGTCGCGCACCAACCGCATCGACTGTCGTGGTGGGAACACGAACTCCTTCTGCGCCTGGTACTCCTTCAAGATGTCGTTCTGCAGCGTGCCACCCAGCACAGCGCGGGGCGTGCCCACCTTCTCCGCCTGGGCGATGAACATCGCGAAGATCGGCGCCGCCGGCGAATTGATCGTCATGCTGGTGGTGGTCGCGCCGAGGTCGATGCCCGCGTACAGATCCTCAATGTCGGCCAGGGTGTCGATGGCCACGCCGCAGCGGCCCACCTCGCCCAGCGACATCGGATCGTCGGAATCCAAGCCCAACAGGGTGGGCATGTCGAACGCAGTGCTCAGCCCATCGCCACCCGACTTGATGATCTCCTTGAACCGCCAGTTGGTGTCGTCGGCCGTGCCGAAGCCGGCGAACATGCGCATCGTCCACAGCTTCGAGCGGTACATCGAGGCGTATGGACCGCGCGTGTACGGGTACTGGCCCGGGTAGTCGCCGCTGCCGTCAGCCGGCCCGTACACCGGGGCCAGCGGCACGCCCGACATCGTCGAGTAGTCGGCCTCGCGGGTTGCGGATGCATCGAAGGCCTGCTGCCAAAGCTCACGCGGGTTCGTCATCACAAGCAGCGTTGCACATCACGCAGCGGCGCGCAGCAGCCCTGCTTACTCGGCGGCTCGACCGGAGTCGTTGAAGATGGTGGTTCAGGCGTAATTCAGATTTCGGGGCGAAGGCGGGCAGTGTCCACCTTCACGCCGGGACCCATCGTGCTGCTGATCGTGATCTTGCGCAGGTAACGACCCTTGGCCGAGGCCGGCTTGGCACGCTGCAACTCGTCGATGACGGCGCGGAAGTTGGCCTCGATCGCCTCCGGCTCGAAGCTGACCTTGCCGAGCTGCACGTGCACGTTGCCGTAGCGGTCGGTGCGGTACTCCACCTTGCCGCCTTTGAACTCGGCGACGGCGCGAGCCACGTCCTGCGTGACGGTGCCGGTCTTCGGGTTGGGCATCAGGCCACGCGGGCCGAGAGTGCGACCCAAACGACCGACCAGCGGCATCATGTCGGGGGTGGCGATGGCGATGTCGAAGTTGAAGTTGCCCTTCTCGATCTCGGCAGCGAGATCTTCGGCACCGACGATGTCGGCACCTGCGTCGCGGGCTTGCTGGGCGGCCTCGCCGGAGGCGAAGACGGCCACCCGCACGTCCTTACCCGTGCCACTGGGCAGGGCCACGGTGCCGCGCACCATCTGGTCGGCCTTGCGCGGGTCGACGCCGAGGCGCAATGCGATCTCGATGGTCTCGTCGAACTTTGCACTGGCCAGCGACTTGACCAGCGCCAACGCCTCGGGAGGCGTGAACAGCTGATCAGTGTCGAACTTCTTCTCTGCATCGGCGAACTTCTTACCGGACATGATTGTCTCCCTCAGGGTTTGCGCCGCCGGGCGAGGTGATCCCGGACGAGCGGTGTGTTGGTTTGTGTGGTATTACGACGCTGGTTCAGGCGTTGATCTTGAGGCCCATGGAACGGGCCGTGCCGCGGATCTGCTGTTTGGCGGCCTCGAGGTCGTAGGCGTTGAGGTCGGGCATCTTGATCTTCGCGACTTCCTCGATGTCGGCCTCGGTGACGGTGCCGGCAACGGTCTTGCCCGGGGTGCCGGAACCCTTCGGCACGCCGGCCTTCTGCCGCAACAGCACGGGTGCCGGCGGCGTCTTGAGGATGAAGGTGAAGGTGCGATCTTCGAAGACCGTGATTTCCACCGGGATGATGGTGCCGACCTGCGACTCGGTGGCAGCGTTGTACTGCTTCACGAAGTCCATGATGCCAACGCCGTGCGGTCCGAGCGCGGTACCCACGGGCGGGGCCGGTGTGGCCTTGCCTGCGGGAATCTGGATCTTGATGATCGCAGCAACCTTTTTCTTTGCCATGACTGACTACTTCCTGTTGTGTCCTTGCGCGTTGTAGTGCTGCGCTTAAAGCTTGCTGACCTGACTGAAGTCCATCTCCACGAGGGTCTCGCGACCGAAGATGTTCACCAGTACCTTGAGCTTCATGTGATCGGCATTGATCTCTGCGACCGTGCCGGCGAAATCGGCGAACGGGCCTTCCTTGACCCGCACGCTCTCACCCACCTCGTAGTCGAGCTTGGGCTTCTTGCGGGTGGGCATGCCACCCGTGCCATCGCCCTTGGCGGCGAGGAACGTCTGCACCTCACGACGCGACAGCGGCGTGGGCTTCTGGCCGTGCTTGCTCTGCCCCACGAACCCGGTGACACCGGGGGTGTTGCGGATGCAGTACCAGCTGTCGTCGTCCATCTGGCAACGAACGAGCAGGTAGCCCGGAAAGACCTTCTTCTGCACGGTCTGCTTGCGACCGTTCTTGAACTCGTCGACTTCTTCCATGGGGATGACGATCTCGTAGATCTTCTCCTCCATGTTCATGCTCTGGATGCGAGCGGTGAGGTTGGCGGTGACCTTCTTCTCGTACCCGGACTGGGTGTGGACCACGTACCACTGACCGGGGCGGGTCCAGGGATCGTCGACGATCGCAGGTTCCTCTTCGGCGACCGCTGCCTCGCCTTCGGCGGCGGCCGCGGACAAATCGAAGCTGGCGTCGACCGCATCAGCCGAATCGGGGCTCTCGTCGGGGTCGGTGTCGGTGTTGGGGGTGAGTGCGTCGTTCATATCAGTCGTACAACCAGCCTGCGAGGACACCGAACAAGGAATCGAGGCCGAAGACGTAGGCCGTGTAGATGATCACCGTGATGAGCACGATGATCGAGAAGCGGCGCACTTCCGGCCACTTCGGCCACGCCACCTTGCGCATCTCGTCGCGCACCTCGCGCAGGTACTGCACCGGGCCGACCCGGCCATCCTTTGTGCGCTTGGCCGGGGCAGGGGCGCGAGTGGGTTGACCCTGATCGTTCAGGGCACCCATGCGCTTCAGCGACCGCTTCTGCTCTCGGTTGAGGTCATCCAGTGACATTCGTTCACTCGGTTCTGCACCAGGCCGTATGGCCAAGTGCTTCGGGTGGGTATTGGGCAGGGCAGGAGGGATTCGAACCCCCGACCGACGGTTTTGGAGACCGTTGCTCTACCAGCTGAGCTACTGCCCTCTGTGGGCGGTGGATCACGCTACCAGCCGCCCGGCGAGGTACCCCGCGGGTCAGCGAGTCTCCTTGTGCATGGTGTGCTTGCGATCGTGATTGCAGTACTTCTTCATCTCGAGTCGCTCGCGATCGTTGATCTTCGACTTCATCGTGATGTAGTTGCGGTTCTTGCACTCGGTGCACTCGAGGGTGATCTTGACCCTCTTGTCGTTCTTCGCCATCTCGGCCTCCGGCCAGTGTTGAAACATCCCTCGCCGCGGGGCGGGGGGTGCACGGGGGGCGGAAGCCCCCCGTGGGTGGAATTACTTGGTGATCTTGGTGACGCGGCCGGCGCCGACGGTACGGCCACCCTCACGGATGGCGAAACGCAAGCCTTCGTCCATCGCGATCGGCTTGCCCAACTCGACACTGATCTGCACATTGTCACCCGGCATCACCATCTCAG